>NZ_JBIVPK010000009.1:0-247969 GCF_044754605.1 Streptomyces sp. NPDC093064 | reverse complement strand
GCCGGACGCCGAGCCCACACCGAACGCCACCGCGTCCTCGCCCTCTACGGCATCACATGATCAACCAGACATCCGAGGCAAACGCCGGGGCCCTGGCCTACCCCCCGTTCGTCTACCTGATCCTCCTCGCCTCGATCTCGATCTTCGACACTGCCGAGATGGCCTGTGCCAACTTCCAGCACGAGCACATGTGGAAGATCGTCCGTGAGGGCGTCCGACAGCACCGCGGCGACGCCGCAGCCGACGGCCTGCCCGAGACCGGTCCCCAGCGACACCACTGGCACGACTTCAGACCCAAGATGCTCGACGCGCTGCAGGACCTTCGAGAGGCCAGTCGCGACGCCTGGATCAACCAGGCCCTCGCGCAGGGAATGCTCGCCAGGAAACGGCGAGGCACCCTGGCCCGCCCGCACCGCAGCCAAGTCATCACCGGCGACGGAACAGTCGTGCGACCCGCCTCTGACCAGACAGAGGAATTCACCATCGACGAGAAGACCGGGGAACCGCGGCACCACCGGGTCGATCCGGACGCCACAATCCAATTGGAAGGCGGCGACCGAGAAATCTACGGCAACAAACTCGTCTCGCTCTCGGTCCGCGACGAATGTTCGCCGCACAGCCGAATCATTCTCAACGTGGACACCGCTCGGCACCAATCCAAGGAACTGGATCCAGACCGCCAGGAAGAAGCCAAAGTGGCCGTCCGTCTTGCCATGGAGATCCGCAAGCGCGCCCCAGGTAACCACACACTGGTCTACGACAAAGCCTGGCGCGGTATGCACCGATCTCGACTGATCGGAGCGGGATACCTGGTGTTCACGCGCCAGTACGACGGGCTCAGACCTCAACCGCTGAAGAAGTATCACTATGCAGCCGTGGGATGCACCCATGACGTCTACGCGGCCGAAGGACGCGCCTGCGAGCGACTGATCACCGTAGAAGGAAAAACTCTCTACACCCCGATCCCTGTTCGGGAGATCGAATACAGAAACGGAGGAGAGAGCCGTTTTTATCACATTCTTGAGATGCCCTGCCGCAACGGTCAACACGTGGAAAGAATTCCGGCTTACGAAACTCAGGAAGATAGATCGCTGGATCCAAGAACGAAGCGCATGAGGTTCAACAGGACCGAGCACCTTCGAATTATTCCGCCGGGCACTGAAGCCGGAGAACGCCTCATCGGGTTCCGCCAGGACAGCGAATCCGGATTCTCCACCCTGGACGAAACACACCGCCTCCGCCGGATCCCCGCGTACGGAGCCGACGGTGCTCTGCTCATCTACATCGGATACGCCTGGGCCAAGAACTCCGTGGCCCTCGGTATCACCCGCCGCACACGGTAGACGCAAAGCCGGTCTGTGCACGTCACCGCGTGACACACTCCGCCGGCCGGTGCAGGGCGCCTCGGCGCACAGGGGCGCGGCCACACAGCGGCAGCGCAGGACGCATCGGGGCGCTGCCGCAACCGCTAGACTGTGCGCGGTGCACCGCTTAGGTGGCGCGCCCTGTGGATGTCTGGGACCCCTTAGGGTCGGGATCCGCCCGGTATGGACGGATTTCCAACACCTTTACCCACACATCCCCGCCTTCGTAGCTCAGGGGATAGAGCACCGCTCTCCTAAAGCGGGTGTCGCAGGTTCGAATCCTGCCGGGGGCACCAGCGAAAAGGCCCCGGACCGATCATGGTCCGGGGCCTTTGACGGCAGTGTTTGACGGCAGTCGCCTCTTAGCAGGCGGCGAACGATTAACGCGCGGGCTTCATGACATGCCCCAGCACGACGAGTCCGACGCCGACCGTGAGTAGCGGCAGGGAGTGGACATTCCAGCTCACCAGCATGAGCAGGGCGCCGACGCCCCACAGTCTGGGCTGCCGCACTAGCCGGGGGAGCCACCGACCAGGCATCCGGCCGAGTAGCAGCGCATGCACCCCCAGCACAGCCCAAACCATAGCCAGCATGACCAGCACCAGAGCCACGGCTATGAACATCCCCACCCCCGTGTCAGCGACGACTCGCCAACAGTCTCTCAGGCGGCTGGCAGACGGCGTTTGAGCAGCCGGTCCATGTGGCTGATCGCTTCCCGTTGAGTGTCGTGCACGACGTGCGTGTACACGTCCATCGTGATGCTGATCTGGCTATGCCCAAGGATCTCCATGATGACCCGAGGCGCGACGCCGGCCGCCGTCAGCAGCGTGGCGCAGCCGTGCCGCGCATCGTGCAGTCGGACCACTCGCAGCCCCGCATCGGCCGCGACCCGCGTGAAGGACGGGTAGACGTTGCGCGGCTCGACCGGTCGGCCGTTCCGCGTGGCGAAGACGTAGCCGGTCTCGGACCAGGCGACGCCCGTATGCGCGAACGCCTCCCGCTGCCGCAGCCGATGCCAGCGCAGCGGCGCGATGCACAGCGCAGGCATCGGCACCACGCGGCTACGGCGGCTCTTGGGATCGTCGTCGTACAGCGTGCCCCTGCGGCGCTGGGTCTGCTGGCGGACGTGCAGCACCCGGTTTTCCAGGTCCACGTCCGACCAGCGCAGGCCCACCAGTTCACCGCGACGCAGACCCATGGCGACGGCCAGCACGAATGTGGCGTATAGCGGGTCGCGGCGCGCGGCTTCGAGGAAGGTCAGTTGTCCTGCTCGCCCCGCAGCGCGGACAGGTTGAGGCCGCCCGGCTGGACGACGTGTCCGCCAAGGCAGCCGGCCTGTCCTACGCCCGCCGCTGGGAGGCCGACCGCACCGCGTGCTGGTCTGCCGGTCCGCGAGCCAGGCTCCGACCGCCCGGTCCAGGGCGTCCGCGTCGATTCTGGCGAGCAGTCGCCGGATCGTGGATTCCGCGGGCCAGGACCGTTTCGGGACCAGCGGGTCGACGGCCGTGCCGAGCCGTTCGAGCAGGGCCGGCGGTGCGTCGGCCACCCATTCACTCACCGCGAGCAGGGATCGCGCTCCGGCGAGGACCGCGCAGGCCGTCAGTGCCAGGAGCGTCACGAGAGGGTGCCGTACTCCCCGCGGATCCCGCGGGTCCGGGACCTGCGCGAGGCGTTCCAGCAGATCCGGAAGATCGCTCCCGGACACTTCCGGATGCGGTCTGAGCTGTTGTAAGGCAGGGGAGATCAGAGATGATGCGTCGGCAGGCACGGGCAGTCCAAGGTCACAGAGCGTAGAGAACTCCGTGATCGCGGACGTCCGTGCCTTCTGTGTGCCGAACCCCGCCCAACATGACGAGACGTCAGCAACCGGGTCAGCCGACTACGCCGAAGTCCTGACCGAAGAGGGCGCGATAGTACGCGACTTCCAGTTAGCGCTCCATCCAGATGCTGCCGGGGGGTCTCCGTTGTTGCGTTGTCGGACCATCGGTTGGTTTCCGCTGCGCTCTTCGAGATGCACGACGAATGGATCGCCTTACCTCGCCGCCACCTCCCCGAAGGGGATATGGGTGATATCTACCGTAAACTCGCTTTTGGCTCCTCCGCGCTACCCAACGCACCGAAATGCAACCGCCAGTTGATCCCCAACACCATGACGAGGGACACTACCTGGCGGATGCGTGTTCCCGACCGAGTGGCACTCGCTTCGGTATCCTCCCGTGCAGGTCATCGGAGGCCATTTACCCAAAGATTACTGGGCAGTTGACCTCAGGGTTTCGTGGTAGCGTCCTTGTTCGGAGGGACAGTGCAACCTGAAAGGGAAATCGTGAACACGGAGAAGATCGCCGCTCGCCGCCTCTCGCTGGAAGAGGTGACGAAGCTCGGCGTGAAGGATAGGCTCTTCGTTTCCGCCGACACGGCAGAACTCAAGCTTCCCGACTGCTATGTCCCTGCTTTTCTGACCAAGTCCGGTGAGAATTTCGAGGGCGGCTCGATCACGGCGAGAACCGTATTCCAGGAAGAGGTCTCCTGCCTTCCCGACGACGAGAATGAAGCCGGAATCTACTTGGCCGACGAGAACGGCTCGGTGACCATCGAGGTCCTCCAGTCCGCCGGTGTCGTGCTGGACCTGGCACTTTTCGTCCCTGGTGGGGACAAGGGGGCCCTCACGGCCCTTTACGCTGCGGCCCGGCAGGCGTTCGGCGCCGACATCGTGCAGATCTGGCGCCAGGGCCTCAAGGAGGTTCCCGACGTGAAGGTCGACATCTTCGAGGAGCAGATTCCCCGGGGGCGCAAGGGGAGCGACAGCCCCAAGCGTGACCGTCGCGCGATCGACACCTACCCCACCCGTGCGGACTTCATCGAGTTCTCCGCGGGGTGGAAGCCGGTCGTTGAGATTCACAGGCCGATTGTTGACAACACCCCGACCATCTGAGGCGGCGTTACCTCTCGGTCTCGGCCTGAGAGAACGCCGAGAACGCATGCGCCGGACCCGGTCGACCCCTTAGCGGCCCAGGGAGCCGTCGGGAAATAACTCACGAACGCCGAACGCCGTTCCACTCGATGACCTCGCGAGACAGCCCGCCTGACCAAGATCAAAGCCTGAAGTTATTCTGCGACAGCCCTCAGGGCTTCGGCGTAGTCGAGTGACGTCCACTTCGTGCTCAGGCGAGGCCGAGGAGCGTGAGGGGTCGGCGGGCGTCACGCGCATTGCGGCGATGGCCGGAGGCGATGTTCTTCGCGCCGTTCAGTCGCAGGGCGCCGACCGCGAGGTTGCGCCAGGTCGCCATAGCGCGGGGTGCGCTGTCGGTCCACCACCGCGCACGCGGTCAGGTCGAGGACAACGGCCAGCGCGTGCCGCACTCCTCGCAGCCGGATCATCTGCTATCAGCCCGAACGCCCAGCCCAGCCGCTCATCCCATGCACGAGCGTCGTCCGCATCTGCACCTGTCTCTTCAGCCACGCAGGCGGCATCCCCCGGCACCGTCGGCTGGCTCCGCCCGACGGTGCGCGGAGACGCAGGCCACCGAGGCGCAATGGACATGAGACAGGAACCGTCCGCTCGCGCTCCCTTCACCGCAAGTGGTCACGAAACGGACGCCCGCCGACTACGCCGAAGCCCTGGTCAGCGACTTAGTTGCGACTTTCTCCACGGGTTCAAGGGCTCGCTTCGCTCGCCGTCGCTCCCGGCCTCCTGAACTGCAAGCAGTCCGATCAGGGATCGAAGGTGCCGCGCACAGCGCGGCGGCGCCGGTCGGTCGCCGCCGCGCCGCCCCTCCTTGCCTACGTCACCAGGGCGGCGCGCCGTCGCCCGCCCGCGCCCACAAGGGGGCGAAGACCAGGCCGGGGGGCGGAACTGAAACGGCACAGCCAAGGTCAGAACAGTGTCTCCGGCGGGGGATCGGCCGACACCGGGATGGAGGGGGCGCCGTACCCGACTGCGAGTCCGTTGTGGTGTGCGCGGGGAGCTCTCGTCCCGTACGCCATCGACCCAGGCAGAGCCGAGCAGACGTGGTCCATGGTGTGTGGGTCGACGGCGTACGGGATGAGAGCTGGGGTGGGTGGTGGCTCTCTCCTGGCTGGCCGGCTGCCGCCGCCTTCACCGCTGTTACGAGCGCAAGGCCGAACACTTCCTCGCCTGCACCCTCATTTGCATACGCTGCCTGACCCGCTGATGTGTCGCTGCAACAGCTTGGCTGCCAGGTCATGTCCGTAGTGAACGGCGAGGTCCATGGGCGCTCGCCCGTTGGGCCCCGGGAGTTGCGGGTCAGCGCCGAAGGCCAGGAGCACTGCGGTCGTATGCACAGTCAGCGGGCCACCGCTCTGCAAGGCGCCATCGCCTTCCGCGTCGATGGCGTGCGTCAGGAGCGTCATATTGCCGCATACCTCGTCAGGGTCGACCCCCTGGGCCAGCAGCTGAGCCAGGGTCTCTGCGTCCTCGTTCTCCACCGCTTCGTGAGCCGGTGTCCAGATACTCTCCACGGCGGCATTCAACCGTTGCCGCACCAGCCTGGCCAGCGCCTGCCCCAACTACAACGGCCTCGCTCCGGGGCTGGCGTCATGGTTCCGCCAGATCGTCGACGAGGCCGCGCGTGCTCACGGAATCAACCCCGACACAGCGACCTGGCAGTAGGGCGTCACCTGAGAGCCACCCCGCAGATCTGGGGTGGCTCTCGCGTATATGCCCGGATCGCCCTACCTCGGAGAATCACGATGGTGCACTCGAACGCCGTCCTCACCCCGCGCACGAGGCTCCGTCTCGCACGGATGATCGCGACCAGCCCTGGCGTGAACACGACATCCGGCGACGGGAAGAGAGAGTGTGACCACATACGTCAGAGACGGAGACCCCGTGACCGGCCCACCGGACGTCGGGCACGACGACCACGAGCACCACCACGATGACTCGTCCGCCATTGCCCAGTCCCTGCGGCGGCCCGAGGTCTTCGCCGTGTTGTACAACCGGTACGCCGCCGATGTCCACCGCTACGTCATGCGGCGGCTCGGCGACGCGGCCGCCGACGACGTTACCGCCGACACCTTCCTCGCGGCGTTCCGGGCCCGCTCGCGCTACGACCTGACCCGCACGAACGCCCGGCCCTGGTTCTACGGCATCGCCGCCAACCTGATCGGCAAGCAGCGCCGCACCGAGGAGCGCGCCCTGAGGGCGCTCGCCCGCACCGGCCACGACTCGGTCACCGAGTCCTGGGTCGATCACGCGGACGACCGGGTCACCGCGCAGGCCGCCCACCGCCTCCTCGCTGGCGCGCTCGCCTCGCTGTCCGGCGGCGACCGGCACGTACTGCTCCTCGTCGCATGGGCCGACCTCAGCTATCAGGAGGTCGCCGAGGCGCTCGCCATCCCGGTCGGCACCGTCCGTTCCCGACTCAACCGGGCGCGCAGGAAGGTGCGCTCCGCGCTGGGCGACGACCCCACTCTCGTGCAGGATTTCGCCCCGGAGGCCGGCCATGGATGAGATGACGACGCTGAAGAACTTCCGGCCGGACGCGCCCGCCCCTGACCGGGCCCGGCTGGCGCCTGGGCGGCAGAGGCTGCTGGACGCCGCCGCCGAACGGAGGCAGCGCCGCCGCTTTTGGCCACGGGCCGGCTGGAAGCTCGCCGCGGCGGGCGCTGCCGCCGGGGTGGCGGTGGCGGCGGTGCTGGTGGCGCAGGTGGCGCAGGTGGCGCCGACGACCGACACCCACCGGGTGGAGGCCGAGTACGCCACGTCTCCCGAACCCACCGACGGTCAGTGGCTCTACCAGAAGATCCTGACGCGGCAGTCGACGCTCAACTTCCGCGACGACCTTAATCCCGTTTCACAGAAGGGCGCCCCGGCATACTGGGAGCTCACGCAGGAGACCTGGACGCAGTACGGCAGCGGCAAGATCCGCCACATGCTGCCGCACGGCGTCCTGGATTCGGTGATCCGCGAGGCGGACGGCGGATCGCCGAAGAAGCTGCGTCAGAAGGTGGAGAAACTGCCGAGCGAGCCGCAACAGCTGCTGCGGTCTCTCTCTGAGGTGATCCGCCTCGGGGGCGATTACCAGCGGATCCAGTACACGTTCTCCAGCGCGGACACCATTCCGTTCGAGGTCCGCCTGTCGCTCTTCCGCGCGCTCAAAACGATCCCCGGCGTGGTGGTCCGTCCGCAGCTCGTCGAGGACGCGATGGGCAGGCCTGCCCTGGCCGTCCACCCCTCGGACGACAACCCGTTCACCAAGAAGACCCACCTCCGGGACGAGCTGCTCCTCGATCCAGAGACCTACGAGTACCGGGGTGAACGCACGATGATGCTCGTCGGCGGAATGATCGACTCCAAGGTCACGACAGAGGAAACCCTGATCAGCGTCTCAGCCGTGCAAAGGTTCGCGGCTGCCGTGAACGAGCCGGGCGTGCGTCCCTGAGCTTGTCTTCTCTGACAGCGAGGCCGATGACGGCACCACCAATCCCGCCGAAGCCCTCTTGCCGGCAGGAACGCGGACGAGGGCAGTATCGGCGCCTGTGACTGAGCGCCGTGGTTGGCCCGTCTGGCCAACCACGGCGCTCAGCGAGAAGACCTGGTTCGGGACTGGAAGGGGCCAGGACGCGGGCGGCGATTGTCTCGCGCGCGGCTGTGGAACGCGTGCGGGTTCTCGTTGGTTGGCGCTCCCGTGCATCCTGCCCCACGGAAGGATCAGGGCACCATCACCGTGGCTGCCTCACGCCGACGGCCTTGAACTCTTACAGAACGGGCGGACCAGGCGCACTCTTCCAGCCTCCAGCAAGGATGGCGCCTGACGGCAACAGCTGACGGCAACGTAGTGAGGTTCCCCCGCTGCGCGGGAGTGGCTGACTAGCTGGTCAGAGACGGTTGACGGGGTTTCAGGTTCACTTGTCCGGCCGCTGCCTGGTTGGCGTAGTGCTTCTCCTCGAACTCGATCGGGCTGAGGTAGCCGAGCCGCTTCTGGATGCGGCGGGGGTTGTAGAAGCCGTCGATGTACTCGAAGAGCGCGAGGTTCGCCTCGGCTCTGGTCGTGAAGACGCGGCCGCGGATGCACTCGGTCTTGATCAGCATCCACAGGTTCTCCGCCAGGGCGTTGTCGAACGAGTCGCCGACCGATCCCATGGATGCTTGGATTCCCGCTCTGACCAGGCGTGTTGTGAGCTTGATGGATGTGTATTGACCAGGTTCACCCTTCGCCGTTTCAGGGGTCGTGCCACACGCGTGCCACTACGGGCCCCCAGGGTCCTTCCCGGAGGAGTCGGAAGCCGCTCCCCCACCGCCCCGGATCATGGCACCAAGCCGGTCGGCAATGGCCCGGTCACGATCGCTGGTCATGTGCTGATAGATCAACGCGGCTCGTGAGCTGCTGCGGCCCATCCGCGTCACCGACTCCCGCGTGCTGGCCCCGGCAGTCGAGGCCAGCGTGTTGCCCGTGAGCCGAAGATCGTGGAAGTGCAGCTCGGCCGTGACGCCCGCAGCACTTCCGGGTCTTGACCCAGTCGTCCCGGACCGAAGCCCAGGGTGGTGAAGGCCGCCAGGGGCACGAGCATCGGGAAGCGCGGCCCGATCGCGTCGGCCATGACGAAGACCTCAGGCACCGTGCGAACCGGCCGCTCAGGCACGTCGTAGCGGTCTGCGCCCTTGATCCGGCAGGGGTTGCGCCGGATCAGCTCGTCGTCCACGGCGGTGTTCATCAGAGCCCGCAAGAGTTGGTACGCCTTGACCACCGTCAGACGACCGTCTTGAGCATGTGGCTGAAGCCATCCTCGACAGCGAGCCGCTTCCCGCTTGGGAACGCAATCAACTCCAGGGCGTGCTGTGGAGCCGATGCCATGGACCGCGGCTCGGCGCCGCGGTCCGTACCGGCGGTGCAGCGCTCAGGTGGTCAGCGGGCCTGGTCACCGTGCCCGGGGCCTGCGCGGGTCCGGTGGCCCACAGCTGGTCGACGCGCGAGCGCTCGGTGGCGTTCGGGTAGCGGTTGGTGCAGGACGGGCCGGCGTAGCCGCCCGACATCAGCTCACTGCACGGCCCGCTGTAGTCGTCCGGCAGGCCCAGCACGTGCCCGGTCTCGTGGGTGACGACGCGGACCGAGTCGTACTGCTGGTTCTGGGCGTAGTCGAGGAAGACGTAGCCACTTCCGTGGCCGTTGGTGGAGGCGTAGGACCCGCGCGGGTCGTTGCCCTCGTAGTAGGAGAAGTCGGCGCCGCTCGACGCCTCCTGGAGCTTGACGTTGGACTCGGAGCTGTTCCAGATCGAGGTCGCGCTCGATATCTGCGAACGGAAGCTCGGTGCCCGGGAGGCGTTGTAGTAGACAGTCACCGCCTGCGCGTTCGGCCGGGCGGCGCGCTTCTCGGCGACGGACTTGAGCACGGCCTCGAAGAACGCCTTGTTGTTCGCGGCCTCCTCAACCGACCCGGCGTACCGTGCCACGGAGGTACCGGCGGCAGCGGACGGGGTGGCGGCCGTCTGGGCGCTCGCCGGCACCGCCGCACCCAGCGCGCTGGAGGCCAGACCCAGGCCGAGAGCGAGGGCGAGGAGTCTCGCGGACGTTCGGGACGACTTCATGTGGGGGGCTCCTACTCACTCGGTGACGCCGAGCGCCCGGTGCGCGGTCGACTCTGCGTGAACACCGGTTCGCGTGAACACCGGTTCCGAACTGCGGCGACGTCCTGTGGGTCGTCATTCTTAGAACGGCTCGACAGGGAGCGCAAAGGGTCCCGCCACTACGTCGCCTCGTAGGTCCCGGGAGCCTCGCCAGGGCAGTGCACGGGTCTCCGGTCCGCACATGGCGGCAGGAGGGAAAGCTGTCGCGGCGTCAGAAGCCTTACATCACGGGGCAGCGGGCATGCGGGCCGGCCGGGCGGAATCCCGCGACGCGCGGCGGGATCCACATTCGGACCAAGACGGACAAATCCTCAAATGCCCGCCACGCCACGTCTACTAAGTGTGCCGGTTGATTGGTGGAGCGTTGTGACCGAGGTCATAGAAAATGGGCTTCCGTTTCTTTCGCGCTCCACCGGCCCCGAGTCGCCCCCAGGGAGTCACCCTCGGCGCCGGGCGGCTTCCCTCACCGCTGAGCCGCCGCCGCTCAATCCTGATCAGGATGGAAGCCGGGCCCGCCGTGCAGCCCGGCGAGCGGCGTGGAGGCGAGGTCGGTCGGTTCCTCGCCCGCCTCCAGCAGCGTGTCCGCCGCACCCAGTGGCTTCGGGACTATGCGGGCCGGGCTGTCGTCAGCCACGCGAACGAGGTGCGTGCACGGTTGTAGGGAGTAGTCGGGCTGACGTCCGAAAGCCGCTGACCGCCGGGTTGCTGCGTATGCGTCCCACTACCTTGATGCAGCTCCCAGCAACACGGCTGGGTGAACTGTGGCCTGCGGCGTAGCTCCAACCTGGCGAGGCCCGTCTCGTACGGCCTGGGAGACATCAATGCTGTGCTCGTATCGGAGCCTGAGCCGGCGGTGGTGGAGAGGGTTGCGGGAGATGTAGCGACGCTGCACGCGATCGGCGCCCGCCGCCGACCGGTGGGCATCGACCGGCGTCCCGGTCGACCACGAGGCGGTGGGCGGCGGTTTGGGATGTCGAGGCAATCGGTGCACTCCCGGGTGCGCAAGTACGAACACCGGGCCCCGACTTGAGTGACCGGAACCCCCACGGCGACCTCCATGACCGCGTGACACCGCTGCTCAACCCCACCAGCACGGCCCTGGCCCGGGCGGGCACGCCTCGCCGACTGCTCAGTGCGAGCGGTAACTGAGGAGATCGCCCGGCTGGCACTCCAGTACCTCGCAGAGGCGGCTCAGGGTGCTGAACCGCACGGCCCTTGCCCTGCCGTTCTTGAGGATCGACAAATTCACGTGGGTGACTCCGACCCGGTTGGCAAGTTCCGTCAAGGTCATCCCCCGCTCCTCGAGCAGCCGGTCGAGATGGACCTCGATCGCGTGCTCCTGCTTCTCCTCAGACATCAGACTGTCCCGTCGAGGTCCTCGCGCATGGTGATGCCGACGCGCATGATCCGGGCGAAGGAGAGGACGCCGAGGCCGGTGAGGATCGCCAGGAAGGGAACGTCCCACGACAGCAGTCCGGCGGGGACAGCGCTGATGTCACTGTTGAGCCTCAGGGTGGCGAGGAGAGCCTTCTCGGCCATGGAAGTAGCAATCGAGGTGAGCACACTGCCTGCCAGTATCCACCAACCCAGCCGGCGCAGCCGCTCTGCGGTCTGTGTGGCGTAGAGGCCGTCGCGCGCTGCACTTCGGATCACCCAGAGGGCGAGCAGGAGCGCTCCGACGACGAAGATGAAGGGAGCCAGCTGGGTTGCGGTGTTGAGCAGGCTCTGGACCGTACTGGGGGCTTCCGTGCAGTACTCCGGGTGGGCGTCCGTGGTGAACCTGGCCCCCGGAGCGGGTGCGAAGTCCGGGCTCGGCTGCCCATCGTCGCCGATCCTCGTGTTGGCATCCGTGGCACAAATGAACTTCTCGCCGATGCCGAGAACATGCACGTTGTCGGCGAACAGCGAGGCGAGCAGTCCCATGCCCATCAGCGCCGCGAGCAGCGTCAGGACGCCCGTAACCGCCGTCGATATCGGCTCCAGAGGATTGCGGACCTTCGGCACGACAACACCCACCCTTATCGATTATCGATGTTATCGAAAGACGATACAGAGACCTGCGCGGACTCGGCAACCCCGTGGTTACACGCCATCAGCTCTCCGGCAGCTCCTCCTTGTGGTGCGTGCGGTCACCGCTGTGGTGCTTCGAACGTTCGGCGCGTACGAGGTCGTCGAGCCCTGCGACCCCTGCGACGACCTCGCGTTGCCGGTCCTCGTCGGAGTGCTGATAGATCAGCGCCGCCCTCTCGGAGGACTGGCCGGCGCGCACCATCGTGTCCCGGAGGGTGGCACCCGAGCGGGTCGACAGGGTGTGTCCGGTGTGCCGAAGGTCGTAGAAACGGAAGCCTTCCGGGAGGCCGGCGACCGTGCGAGCCCGACGCCACTTCCGCCCGAACGAGGTGCGCCGGAAGGCCGCGCCCTTCTCGCCCACGAAGACCAGCCCATCGGGCCCCTTCTCGGCGAACCGGTCGAGGTGCCGCTTCACCTCCTTCTGGAGGAAAACCGGGAGGACGACGAGCCGGGCGCCCGCGTCGGACTTCGTCGGGCCGGGAGCCCGCTTGCCGTTGGTCCGCTCAGGCTCGGCGACCCGCACGCGGATCACGAGGTTGTCGGGGTCGACGTCACGTCGGCGAAGGCCGGCCAGTTCCTCGGGCCGCATCGGACCGTACGCGCCGAGGTAGACCATGAGCCGCCGGCGGATGCCGATCGCGTCCGCGAGCGCGTCGATCTGAGCGCGGTGGCGATGCGCCGTTCTGCCGCCGGCTCCTTGCCCGCCCCTGGAAAAGTCCCCACCCAAGTTGCTTCGGGACGAAGAGGCCACATGGACAAGTCGCGTCCCGGAGGTCGAGCGCGCCAAGATGGTTCGGCTCCTGGGACACCCTTTCGTTCCTGACCCGGAGCGCCGGCCGCACGCTGTAGTGGCGGCGGCTGCTGAGAGAAGGGGCCGACCTGGTCGAGCGGTCGTTCAGCGCCCGTAGACGTGACCTCGCACCAAGGGGTCGTTCTCCAGGATGAAGTCCGAGACCTGCCAGAACTCCGACAAGCGCGGATGCTGCAAGGCAGCTTCACGATCGAGCCTGCGGCCGAAGAGAGGCTCATCGGGATGCGCGAGACCTGCCGTGACCAGGGTGGACGCCGGCTCATCCTGGCCGACGACAGGGCCCACTCGGCAAGCGAACGAGACGTGATCGTCCCACTGGTCGGAGCCAACCCCCCAGGTCCCGAAGATCACGTCTATCCACGCGTCATGATCCTGGTCCCGGTGGTGGTAGCAGTTCGCGAAGTACACCGCGTACGGCGCGCCGTCCGAGTGGATGAAGTTCCAGGCTCGCTCGATGGGGGCACTGCAGCAGCCGCACGCGAACTCGCGGGTCTGCCGGTCGGGGCCAAAGGTCAGCGACATGACGCACATAATGAGGCACGGCCCGATCTCGGTAGACCTTGGGGCCGCTGGGCCGTCCCTGGGCCGTCCAAGGCCCCCCGAGGCCGACCAACGGCCACCGGCAGTGACAGACGAGCCGCAGCCGCCAGCGGCGAAACCCCAGGTCAGAGCCTCCCGGCCGCACGGGTTTCCGCCCAGGGGTGGCGGTACGGCAAGGAGGGGTGTTTCTTTCCTGGACTGCGGTGACGCAGTGACTGGCGCGCTGGGCGTGAGCGGGCCGGTGCGTCGGCGTCTTACGGCGCCCGTGGGACCGCGGGGTCAGCCGGGGATGTCGAGGATGACCTTCGCACCATGGGGGGTGTTGGCGGCGTGGACAGTGCCGTTGTGGGATGCGGCGACGGCGGCCACCAGGGCCAGGCCCAGGCCGGAGCCGGGGCTGGTGCGGCTGGTCTCGGCGCGGGCGAATCGGTCGAATGCCTTGGGAAGAAACTCCGTTGGGAAGCCCGGGCCCTGGTCTGTCACGGACAGCTGAAGCCGGCCCGCGGTCGCCTTGGCCTGGATCCGCACGTCGCCGTTGCCGTGGCGCAGGGCGTTGTCGATGAGGTTGGCGATGGCGGGCTCCACCCAGCGGGGGTCCACCTGGACCACCGCCGGGGCTGCGGCGACGATGAGGGCGCGGCCCTCGCGGGTGGCGGCCTTGTGGTGGCGGTCGGCCGCGGCGTGCACCAGGTCGGCCAGGTCGACGGGGGTGCGGCGGATCTGCTCGCCGCTGCCCAGCTGCTCCAGGTCGAGCAGGGCGTTGGACAGCTCGATCAAGCGGCGCACCTCGGTGTCGACCGCGCGCAGGGTTTCGGTGAGCTCCTCGGCGGTGCGCGGGCGGTGCAGGGCGAGGTCGAGTTCGGCGCGCAGCAGGGTGAGCGGAGTGCGCAGTTCATGGCTGGCGTCGGCGATGAACCGGTGCTCGCGTTCGGCGGATGCCTCCAGCCGGTCCAGCATCCGGTTGAGGGTGTGGCCGAGACGGGTGAGCTCGTCGTCGCGGTCGGCGGCCACTGGTAGGCGGAGTCCGTGGGCGCCGTCGGCGAGGGTGGCTGCGCCGCGGCGGTAGCGCTCGACGGGGCCGAGGGCGGCGCGGGCGGTGCGGTAGCCGACGTAGGAGGCGGCGAGCAGGGTCAGCGCGGAGGCGAGGCCCAGTTGTCCGAGCAGTTCGCGCAGGGCCTCGTCGCGATCGTCGCGTGCGACCGCGGCCACGGCGACCACGGTGCGGCCCGGCAGCTTCACGCCTATGGCTTCCAGGCGCAGGGGGTCCCGGCTGATCGGCAGGAGTGCTCCCTGGTCGCGCCGTAGGGTGCGGCCCTGGGCGACCGTCTTGAGCTCTGCGGAGGTGAGCAGGGGCCGGCCGCGTGTGGCGTCCCCGGCCTGCAACACCCGCCCGCGGGCATCCAGTACCTGGTAGGTGCTGCCCGTGGGACCGGCCGGGAGCTGTCCGCCGGTGCGTACAGCCTTGGCCAGGCTGTGCTGATAGGCCGTGAGGTTTTCGTCCAGTTGCCGGTCGAGGGCGTACTGGACGCGCCAGTACACGAGCGCGGCGGCGCCGCTGAGGACGACCGACATGGCCAGCGCGACGGCCAGAACCAGCCGCAGCACAATCGGCATCCGCCGTATTCGGGCACGCAGGCCGCCGACCGGAGCCAGGGGCGCGCTGCCCGGCAGGGTCATGTGCAGCGCTCCAGGCGGTAGCCCTCACCGCGGAGAGTGGTGATGCTGGCGCGGCCGAAGGCCCGATCGATCTTGGCGCGGACCTTGGAGACATGGACGTCTATCGCGTTGCTGCGCAGGTCGGTCTCGCCATCCCAGACTTCGTCCAGCAGCCGCAGTCGGCTGACCACCTTCCCGGCGTTGCGCATCAGCACGTGCAGGATCGCGAACTCGCGTTGGGAGAGCTCCAGTTCGGTGCTGGCGCGCCAGGCGCGGCGGCGCTCGGGGTCCAGGACCAGGTCGCCGACCTCGAGGCGGCCCTCGCTGTCGGTACGGCGGCGCGAGATCGCCCGCAGCCGGGCGTGCAGCTCCTCCAAGGCGAACGGCTTGACCACGTAGTCGTCGGCGCCCGCGTCCAGACCGGCGACCCGCTCGCTGACGGCGCCACGCGCGGTGAGCAGGATCACCGGCACATCGATGCCCTCGCTGCGCAGGGTCCGGCACACCTCGACACCGTCCGTGCCAGGCAGCATCACGTCCAGGACGACCGCGTCCACGCGCGGATCACGGGCAGCCTCCAGCCCTGAGGGACCGTCATGGCGGCCCTCCGCGCTGTGGCCGGACTCCTGCAGATAGCGGACGACCAGTTCGACCAGGCGCGTCTCGTCGTCGACAACCAGGAAGTGCACGCCGGTCAGCGTAACCGGACAGGCCCGCGGACCAGGCGGCACGGGTACGACGGACCGGCTCATGGAAACCTGCCGCAGCAGAGTCCGGCCGGGGCGGTGACACCCCGGCCGGGAGCCTGCCGGTGCACGCCTGTCACGTCACGTTGCGGGCTCAAGCAAGCCGTCCAGGCGTGTGGGAGTTTGACTGCAGAAACGCGCTGGGGCCGACCCGGTCCATCACACAAGGCCGGCACTCTGCGAGGCGCGTGCCAGGGCTTCGGCGTGCCGTTACGGGTGGTCCGGGTCGAGGGTGCCGTCGAACTCGAACACGGGGTTGGGGACGTCCTTCCCGGCCTTGTCGGTGATGGTCGCCATGCCGATGAGCTTGGAGGGGCCGCTGGCGACGTAGCTGGAGTCGGCGTTGATCTTCATTTCGAACTTCCCGATCTGCACCTGGTGGGTGTTGTCGTGGAAGGTGACCATGCAGATCCAGTCGGAGCCGGAGCCTACGTCGGCGACGTTCGGGCCGCCGCGGTCGCAGTCCGCGGAAGCGTCGATTCCGGCGACGGTGACGTCGGGGATGCCGAGGATGACGGCCTGCTGCACGTACAGGTTCGCGAACGTCGGGGCCAGTGCCTGCTCCGCGCGGTGCTTGGTGACGTCGGGTGTGCTGAAGGCGGTCGACACGGCCACAGCGGCGGCCGCGGCACCGAGGACCAGGCCGCGAGCGAGGAGTCGGGTGCGGATCATGGGTCAGCCTCCTGTGATGTCGCGGCGGCGCAGCGAGACGTAGGCGCATGCCAGGCAGACGGCGGTCCAGCCGGCGCTGACCGCCAGGCCGAACGTGAGCGGGCCGTAGAAGCGGTGCTCGGTGAGCAGTCCGTGCCACGAATCCAGCGGTGTGGTCAGCAGGAACCGGCGGGTCAGATCGATGCCGCCGAGGGTGCCGATCAGCTGCATGATCAGTGCGAGCGCGACCGGTGCGGCGACCCCCGCGGCCGGGTTGCGCGTCTTGACCGACAACAGGATGCTCAGCGCGGTGAACCCGACTTGCGGTGCCAGGGCGGTTGCCCAACTGGCGAGGACCAGTGGGAACGCCGTGCCGGAGGGAATGGCCTGGCCGCTGAGGCCGGTCAGGGGCTGCGAGCCGATGATCAGCAGGCTGGAGACGATGGTGCTCGCTGCGAGTACGACCATCGAGACGAGGGTGAACATGGTCGCGGCGAGGGTTTTGGCCCAGAAGATCTGGCTGCGGGTGACCGACCGGGTCAGGATGGTCTTCCAGGTGCCGTGCTGGTCCTCATTGGCGAAGATGTCGCCGGCGACGAGGGCCGCCAGTATCGGGAAGATCCACTGTGAGCCGAAGGCGAGGATGAACAGCGGCCCTGCGTATCCGCTGGTGTGAATCTGCCGGCCATAAATCGTGTCGGAGGGTGTCTGCTGCTGCGCGTGGAACACAAGCACGATGGCGATCGGTGCGATGAGGCAGACGAGAAGTGCGTAGCGGCTGCGGGCCTGTGCGACGAGTTTGGCGACTTCCCAGCGCAGGACGGTCCCGGTGCCGGGGCGCCGGGTGGTGCGCTCGGGTGCTGCGGCCGTGGTCGGCATGGAGGTGAGGGGCGCGCTGGTGGTGGTCGAGGTCATCGCTGCGCTCCGCTGCCGACTGGGGCGTCGAGTTGGGGGGTGGGTGCGTTCGGTGTGGGCTCGGTGAGCATGAAGAACAGTGCTTCCAACGGCGTCTCGTCGAGGCTCAGTCCACGCAGGGCGATGCCGGCCCCGACAGTGTCGGTGATCAGGTCGTCGATGTCCCCCTGCGGTCCCCGTACGGCGAGGCCGTTTTCGATAGGGGTGACGTCGAGTCCGCGAGCGCGGGCGAGTGCCTCGGCGGCGGTGTCGTCCGTGGTGGTGATGCGGTGGGCCTGGGCGGGAGCCTGTTCGCGCAGGGCGGCGATCGAGCCGTGGTAGGCGACCGTTCCGGTGCGCATGATGGTGACGTCGTCGCAGATCTGCTCGACTTCACCCATGTCGTGGCTGCTGAGCAGCACGGTCAGGCCGCTGGAGGCAAGGCGTTTGACCAGGGCACGCATGTCGCGGATGCCGGCGGGGTCCAGCCCGTTGGCAGGTTCGTCAAGGACGAGGAGTTTCGGGTCACGCACCAGCGATGCGGCGACGCCCAGGCGCTGGCGCATGCCGAAGGAGTAGCCGCCCACCTTGTGGCGCTGCCGGTCGGTGAGGTCGACGATGTCGAGGACCTCGTCAATACGCTCGGGCGCGACACCGCCGTCGAGTCCGGCGAGGAGTTGCAGGTTTCTCCGGCCACTGAGGCCGGGGTAGAACTTCGGGCTCTCGATGAAGCCGGCCACACCCTCCAACACTGCGACGCCGTGCTTGTCCCATGTACGGCCGAAGACTTCCAGAGTGCCGCTGTCGGGACGGATGAGTCCGAACAGCATCCGCAAGAACGTGGTCTTCCCGGCGCCGTTGGGGCCGAGAAGGCCATAAACCTCGCCTTGGGCGACCTTGATGGAGATCCGGTCGATCGCAGTCAACGTGCCGTAAGTCTTAGTGAGGTTGGCGGCATTGACCGCCAGCACTTCGCTCATGGAGCAGCACCCTAGGGACGGCGCATGAAGCGGTGATGAAGCCTGTGACGGGCGCGCTCCAGAGGCCGGAGGAGAGAGGACCGGACCGCGCCGCCGCCGTCCCGACGCTCCGTAGGCCCCGTAGTTCGGGACGAAGAGGTCGCGTGCCACAGCCGTGCCGGATACGGGGGTCAGCCGTGGTCAACAAGGGTGTCTGGCGGGCGTATCCATGTCTGCTGGTTCGGCCATGAAAGCCGCAGGTCACAGGCAAGGCTGGGCCTTTGACATGCACTTCTGACATCGACGCGGGCGGTCACTGATGACCGGCGCCTCGCCCGCCGCGGCGGTGGCGCAAGCCTGTCGGCCTGGGCTACGAGAGGTCCGCCCGCATCTTCTACGGGCAGCCTTGGCAGTCCGAGGCGTGGAGGTGGACGCCAGCCATGGAGGCCGCGCCCGCGCACGTCCGACAACTGGCCACCATGGTCAGGCGGCTTGCTGATGTCCGACATCAACGGCTGTCATCAACGGCGCCGGACGGAGGCGCACACCAGCGTCTCCGTCCGGTTGTCGCACCCGCCCAAGTTGCTTCGGCACGAAGAGGTAGCAGGTTCGAAACCCGCCACCCCCGACAGTGCAGTCTCAGGTCAGCCACCTACTGGTCGTCAGGAGGTGGCTGACCTGTTTGGCCTGCCTGTCTACGGGGTGAGCCAGGGCCTCTGGCGTTTGTCGTGGATCACTTCAGGACGTTCAGGAAGTTGGTGGCGTCGTCGACGAAGTACACGGCGTCACGGTCCCGGTCGACCGCCAGGCCGAACAGCGCGCCCGCGCCGGGCGGGGAGCCGCTTTTGTCGAGCCGGCGGAAGGCCACTTGGCGGCCTGCCGGTGTGGTCTCGACGATGTTGCCGTCACCGCCGTTGACGGTCAGGATGTGGCCGTTGGGCGCGATGGCCAGGCCGAGGGGACCGTTGAGCCTGCCGCCCCTGCTGACCACCCGGCCAGTGCCGGCGCTGGATTCCCGGGTCACCGCGCGCGGGATGACGGTGATCCGGTTCTTGACCGTGTCGGCGACGTAGAGCGAGCCGTCCTTGGCGAGGCCGACGCCGGTCGGGCCGATCACCAGGGCGGCGGGGTCGGTCTTCTGGGCGAAGCCCGAGCCGATCTTGGTGGTCTTCAGCCGCTGCGGCGGCTGGTCGCCATGGCGCTTGAGGGTGATGCGCAGGACGGTGCCCCGGTCCACTTCGCTGCCGTCGCCCGCCACGGTCCCGTTGAGCACGTTGGTGACGAACAGGTCGGTACGGTCGCCGTAGCTCACGGCGGTCATGTCCCACGGTCCGTTGATGCCGCCTCCGGCGAACGTCTCGCGGACCTTGCCGTGACTGTCCAGTACGAGCAGGCAGCCCGCCCGGGCGGTGGCGGAGGTGCCATCGGCGGTCGGAAGACTGCCGACCACCACCCACCCGCCGGGCAGGATGCTCAGGGCGGTCGTGAGACCCACACCACCGGGGCAGCGGCCGGGCAGGTGGGCCGGGTCGATCCGGGCGAACAGCGTGGCGGTGCCGCGCGGGCTGATCTGGACCAGGGTGGTGCCCGTGCCCTGCTGGTTCTGACTGTTGTTGAAGTTGCTGACCAGTACGTTGCCTTTGTGGAGCTTCCCGGCGTCACGCGGGACCACGGCCGTGCCGTAGGGGTTCACGTCGCCGTTCGCGGGGACCGTGGAGGCGATCTCACGCACCGTGTGCAAACGGCCGAGGAACGTCCCACCGGCCGAGGCCGCGCCTGCCGCAGACGTCACTGAGATCACCACGGCGGCTGTCAGGGTTGACAGCCTTCGCGCCAGCGGTGACAGAAAGTTAGTGCTCATAAGCGGTACGTTAAAAGTGATGGTGGGATGTGACGCGCACGAACACGCTCCACCTTCGGGCATTTCGCTCCGCAAGCAGCCGAAGTGCGCCAGTTTGGAGGACGTCACGCAATCGGCCGTTGCTACCGAGAACGGGTACGTCGTGGCCGGGGATCGGCACCCTCGCACCCTGAGCGGCCTCTGCTGATCGCTGATGCGGACCGCTCGTCCGAACTGCCGATCGGCCGTCGATGCCACCACGCGGGCGGCGCTGACAGATCTCACTCCTGGCCGTCGGCGAAGCCCCGCCGTTGGTCAGGTCCGGGTTGGCCCCGAGGGGGCTCTCACCAGCGCCAACCCAGCTCACCAAGACCGGGGACAAGGCCCCGGACCGATCATGATCCGGGGCCTTTGACGGCAGAGCGTGACGGCCATCGCCGTTCCTGCCTCGATGCCCCGCCTACATGGTTCGGAGGAGCGCCCTCGCGGGGAGCGCCGTTCAGCGGCTGCCATCGGTGCGGCTCGCGGCCGCGGCACCTGCGTCGCCGCGTAATCGGGGATTCCTGGACCTGAGGCGCCGTACCTCCGTCCACGTCCCCACAGCCGTACAACCAACACCCCTGCTCGCAAGTCGTGATCAAGGCGGCCTCATCCGCCGTCCCGATCCTGACCAGAGAGCCGAATGAACCCAGACAGACGCACGACCGCCGCGACCGCGACCGCGATCGTGCTCGCCACCGCGGGCGGCCTGCTCACCGCCGTCGCCACGCCCGCCTCCGCCGCGACCACCTGCACCTCGCCGGTCTACAAGCGGCAGTTCTTCGCGAACACCACCTTCTCCGGTACGCCGAAGAAGACCGACTGCGACTCGAAGATCGACGAGAACTGGGGCACGAAAGCCCCGGCTTCCGGCCTGCCGTCGAACTACTTCGGTGTCCGCTGGACAGTGACCCGCGACTTCGGTTCCGGCGGCCCCTTCTCCCTCCCGGTCGAAACACGTGACGGCATCCGCGTCTACCTCGACGGCGTCCGTAAGGTCAACCTGTGGAAGGACGTCTCGACGACGGTGAAGAAGACGGTCAACGTCACCATTCCGTCCGGCAAGCACACCCTGCGCATCGACTTCGTCAACTGGACCGGCGCCGCCAACGTCAAGTTCAGCTACGTACCGAGGACTTCGGCCACCGTCGACAAGGTCAAGCCGCTCACCCCGACGGGCACCACCGTCACGTACAGCACGGCGACCGGCAAGGCCAAGATCACCTGGTCCAAGAACAAGGAGATGGACCTCGCCGGCTACCGCGTCTACCGCCGCCTCAAGGGCAGCGCGTACCCCGCCAAGCCGCTGGCGACCACGACCTCCACGTCGTACACCGACACCCCGCCCCCGACCGGCCAGACGTACTACTACCAGGTCCGCGCGGTCGACAAGGCCGGCAACGAGTCCACCGGCACCGTCGACAAGGGCGTCACCACGCCCGACCGCACGGGTCCGGCCGCCCCCACGGGGCTCACCGCGCACGGCGACCTCCACGGAATAGTGCTCGGCTGGAACGCGGTGCCGGACGCGGCCGCTTACCAGTTGTACGAGAGGAACCCGGCCACCGGCTCGTACACGCTGGTGAAGGAACTCACCGGCACCTCGTACACGCACCCCGTGGGCCACAACGCGACGCCGCACACCTATGTCGTGCGCGCCCTCGACAGGGCCGGGAACCCGGGTCCGTACTCGGCGCCCGTCACCTCCGACGGCATCGACCGCACGGCCCCGGCCCCGCCCGTGAACCTGAGCGTGGTGCCGAGCCGGAACAGGGTGCTGCTCACCTGGAACACCCCGGAGCACCCGGCGACCGACGAGCTGATCAACGACGCCTACTTCACGGTGCTGCGCTCCAAGGGCACTCAGCTCGGCGCGGACACGGTGCGGGTCCAATGCGCCCAGGAGTGGCAGACGTTCAACCCCAGCCGGAGCGAGTACTCGTTCGTCTGCTACGACGAGAGCTGGGAGCTGGACACCACCTACACCTACGGTGTCGTCTTCACCGACTGGCAGGGCAACGAGTCCGCTCCCTCCAACACCGTCACGGTGACCACCGCCGACCGTGTCGCGCCGCAGCCGGTCACCGGACTGACCGCGACGCCGCGCGCCGACGGCATGCTGCTGCGCTGGAACGCCTCGGCGGAGAACGACGTCGCCTCCTACCGCGCCGTGCGCGGAGCCCGGCAGGCCGACGGCTCGGTCAAGTGGCTGGGCACCTGCGTCCTGGGCCAGGACGACCCGCTGGCCGCGCTGTGCATCGACGTCCCGGACGGCGAGTCGTACGTCTACGCGGTCTACGCGGTCGACAAGTGGGACAACGCCACGGCCACCGCCGACTGGGCCACCGTGACCGCCACCGAGTTGGACACCACCCCGGCCGAGTCGATCGGCCAGGACAAGGGCCCGCTGTACGGCAGTGGCGGCTGGACGGCCTCCAAGGCCGCCGGGCCGGTCCAGTGGCACTGCTCCGGCGCCATCTGCGCCTCGGTCACCGAGTACCGGGTGAGCCGCTGGAGTCCCGAGACGCGGACCTACGACCTGCTGGGCACCGTCGCGCCCACCGGCGATTACTACCAGTCCTACAGCGACCCCGCCCAACCGCTCGGCTCGATCTCCTACTACCGCGTGGTCGGCGTCCTCGCCGACGGCACCGAGACCGCGGCCGCGCACCCGTGGAAGATCCGGCCGGACCTGGTCTGAGCACTTCCCTGAACACGCCGAAGGGCCGGGAGGCTCACCCTCCCGGCTCCTTCACGCTTCTGGGGTTCGCCCGGCGGGCCAACACTCGCCATTCCACTCAATCTCACCCCTCGCCCATGGGAGTCTGAATGCCCGTTCGCCCAGCCGTACCCAAAATCGCGACGGTTGCGCTCTGCGCTTCGCTCCTCGTCACCGGATGCTCTGGCAGCGGTCTCTCCGTGGCCGGGCAGGAGAAGTCCCCTCCCCCGAGCGCTCAGGAGGTCGCCTACTACAGGTGCTTGGAGAAGAACGGCCTCGCCTTGGAGGCGCGGAACGACGGCCGGCTCCGTGTGGACAAGGACCAGAACGACGACGCGTCCATGGGCAGCGCCGAGGCGAAGTGTGTGGACCTCCTGCCCGACGTGGCATCCGCGGCGCCTGCTCCGGGCGCGTTCGTGGCCAAGGTCCGGAAGTTCAGTGCCTGCGTACGCGAGAACGGGTTCTCCGAGTATCCAGATCCCGATCCGACGACGGGAGATGTCGACGTGTCTGGTCACCAGGCAGAGAAGTTCAAGACGCCCGAGTTCGCCCTCACTGCCAAGAAGTGCTCCCGAGCCTGGACTCCGGCGCGCTCATCGTCCTCAACCCCGACGCCGTGACCAGAACCGGCCGCTCGGAGTGGGCCTGCCGCTCGGCGAGACGTCGTACTTCCGGATCAACGGCGTCCTCGCCGACGGCACACCGGCCGCCGTGGTGCACTACTCGGCGGCCAGGGGCGACTACATGCAAGACGCTACCGCTTCCGTGGTCCGGCAACGGCAGCGTTGACCGTGGTGCGCGCCGTCCCCCACCCGGGGGCGGTGCGTCTGCGGGCAGCGCACGGTTTCCGGCAGAACAGGCGTCGGCCTTCAGGGCGGCGGCCCGTACCGTCGTCGAGCTTCGCGTCTGTACTCGGCGTCACGAGCCGCAGCGGAACGTCGCCGTCCGGGCGAAGGCCGTATCAAGGCGGCATCAAGTACGTGTAAAGATTGCCGAGGGCAGGCAATGTATTGCCACCCGATCGCATGGCAATATGCAGGCCGGGGAGATCGCCGAATGAAAGCGGGGCCCGAATGAACTGGTTTGTGGGTCTCGGTATCGCGGGACTGGTCCTGCTGGTGCTCTCGCTGATCTTCGACGGGATCCTGGAAGGCCTGTTCGGCGGGGTGCTGGACGGGTTGTTCGCCGGGCTGCTGTCGCTGCCGGTCATCGCCGGATTCGTGTCCATGCTCGGCTTCGGCGGCGCGATCGCGCTCGGCACCACCGGTCTGGGGGTCACGGGGGCAACGGCGATCGGCGTGGTGGCGGGCGTCGCCGCGGGCTGGTTGACGTGGAAACTCAGCCGCGTCCTGATGCGGGAGCAGGGCTCGGCCGCTCCACAGGGCGACGATCTCGTCGGCGGCTCCGGTTCCGTGGTGACCGCTATTCCGGCCGAGGGATACGGCGAGGTGCTGGTGTATCTCGCCGGGCAGCCGCTGAAGCTGGCCGCGAAGTGTTCGGTGCCCGTGGCGCGGGGTGCCGAGGTCTGGGTGGAGTCGGTACTGTCCGCGACCTCGGTCGCGGTCCGGCCGGTCGAAGACTGACCGTCAGAGCGGCGCGCCACACCACGAGGCCCACACGCCAGCCCCTTCATCTTCCTTCATCGTCCTTCATCTTCCTTCCGCGTCCGTTCCTGATCCGTTCCAATCCGCCGTCCCCCGGGGAGGGCTGAGGGGATTCCACACATGAGCCCTGTACTGATTGCCGTGATAGGAGTCGTCGTACTCCTGGTCCTGCTGGCCCTCGCGGTCGTCACCCGCTACAAGGTCGCGGGTCCCAGCGAGGCGTTCATCGTCACCGGACGGCGCGGCAAGAAGTCCACCGACCCCGAAACCGGCCGCGTCTCCACCGACAACAGCGGCCAGAAGGTCGTGGTCGGCGGCGGTGTCTTCGTCGTGCCCTTCGTCCAGCAGAAGTTCACCCTCGACCTGTCCAGTCGGCACATTCCGGTGGCCGTCCGGGGCGCGGTCACGCTGCGCGGGGTGAAGGCCAACCTGGAGGGCGTCGCCATCGTCAAGGTCGGCGGCACCGAGGACTCGATCCGCGCCGCGGCCCAGCGCTTCCTCCAGCAGCAGGACGGCATCGTCGGGTTCACCCAGGAGGTGCTGTCCGGCGCGCTGCGCTCCATCGTCGGGCGGATGTCCGTCGAGGACATCATCCGGGACCGGGCAGCCTTCGCCGGACAGGTCGCGGAGGAGGCCGAGGCCAGCCTGTCCGGGCAGGGTCTTGTGCTGGACGCCTTCCAGATCCAGGACATCACCACCGAGGGCTCCTACCTGGAGGACCTCGGCCGGCCTGAGGCAGCCCGCGCCAAGCAGGAGGCCGACATCGCCGAGGCCGTGGCCCGGCGCGCTTCCGAACAGGCCCGCCTCAAGGCGGAGGAAGAGATCGCGATCGCCCAGCGCACCTACGCCCTGAAGCAGGCCGAGATCAAGGCCGAGACGGACGAGGCCGCCGCCCGCGCCAACGCCGCCGGCCCGCTCGCCGAGGCCGCCCGGCAGCAGGAGGTCCTGCAGGAGCAGGAGAAGGTCGCCGCCCGGCAGGCCGCGCTGACCGACCGCGAACTGGACACCCAGGTCCGCAAGCCCGCCGACGCCGACCGTTACCGGGCCGAGCAGGAGGCGGAGGCCCACCGCATCGCCCTGGTCAAGGAGGCCGAAGCGGCCGCCGAACGGGCACGGCTCACCGGTGAGGGCGAGAAGGCCCACCGTGCGGCGCTCGCCGAGGCCGTTCGTATCGAAGGTGACGCCGAAGCGGCCGCGATCGCTGCCAAGGGCGCGGCGGAGGCCGACGCCATGCACAAGAAGGCCGACGCCTTCGAACGGTACGGCGACGCGGCGGTGCTCCAGATGCTGGTCGAGGTGCTGCCGCAGGTCGTCGGCAAGGCGGCCGAGCCGCTGTCGGCCGTGGACAAGCTGACCGTCATCTCCACGGACGGCGCGGGCCAACTCCCTCGCGCGGTCGCCAACAACGTCGCCCAGGGCATGGAACTCCTCAGCTCCACCACTGGCGTCGACCTCGCCCAGCTCCTCCAGGGCCTCTCCGGACGCGGCACGACGAAGATCCCGGCGCAGGTCGAATCATCGGCTCCGGCATCGGCCGAACCGTCCCACGGCAAGATCGACATCACCGAATAGAACACAAAACGGGGGGACACCGCTGACCACGGAGCCCGGACGCCTGAGTGGCGCCCGGGCTCCGCTGTTTCCCGGCCCTCCTGCACCGCCGGCTGTGTTGAGCAGTCCGAGGAGTTCGGCGCGCAGGGCACGGTGGGCGAAGTGCAGGTCAGCGTCTCTCCGTTACTTGTCCGCTCGGTAGAGCTGGATGTCCTTGTTGACGAAGAGGTGGACGTAGCCGCACCGCCAGCAGATCAGCCCGGTGGCGCTCTCGTTGGCCCAGGCCAACTTCATGAACTCCATGCCGGTGCTGTTGAGCAGGACCTCCCGCTCTCGGAACAGGTCTCCTTGGCAGACCTGGCAGGTGAGCCAGACTTCCCCCAGTGCTGCACGTACCGGCTTTGCCATCGAGTGAACGCCCCCGTCCTTACCGTGTTGACGGAACGAGACTACGAGGCAGTCCGAGCCGCTCACAGCCCGGGGAGGGCGCAGTAGGGTCTTCTCGTCGTGCTGCGGGGAACACCAGGCATGAACTCTGCGGGCGGTCACGCGCCGTTGCCCTTCCCGCGCAGGGCAGCTCAGCAGCCGCCCCTGGACGCCACAAGCTTCCCCAGCTCAGACCATGAGTCTCCTTGGAGTACCTCCTCCGGGAGTGACCGAGCCGGGCTGCCCCCGCCGCTACGCGCGGCGGGGGGGCTTTTGACCGTCGCTCGGACACAGGTGACGTGGTGCTGTCCTTCGGTCAGGCGGTGACGGTGAAGCCGTGCTTCTTGCCGAGCTTGGTGAGGGATTCCTTGCCGGGGATGCCGTCGGCGGGCTCGCCGGGCTTGCGGCCGCGGTACCCGCACCGCTCCTGCCAGCCGCTCATGGCGTCCTTGGTGGCCGTGCCGTAGTGGCCGTCCAGGTAGGTCTTGGCGAGCAGGCCCTCGTTGACGAGAGCGGCCTCCACGGTGCGCACCCCGGCGTAAGTGACAGGCGTGCCCTTCGCGGCCGGGTTCGACTTCGCCGCGGCGATCAGCTTGGACAGCGACACCTTCGGCTTGGCCGGGACGGGCAGCTTGGTGGTGGGCGGCTTGCTGTCGAGCCGTTTCGCGACGCGGTCGAGGACCTGCTCCCAGTCCATGCCGGGCCCGCGCGGGTCGACCTTGCCGGGCTGCCAGTCCAGGTGCCGCAGCGCCGACCGGGCGCCCCACCCGTGCTGCCGGCAGATCGCGGCTATCACGCGGACGATGGCCTCGATCTGCTCGGTCGGCCACGGGTCCTTGTTGTCACCGAGGTTCTCGCACTCGAAGCCGTAGAAGGCCCGGTTGCCGTCGACGGTGGCCTCGTTGTCGACGGGCGGCCGCCGCTCTGCGATGACCGCGGACAAGACGTCCGGGTCTCCCAACCCTGCATGGTTGGCGCGGCCCCAGCCGACCACGTGCACGCGCCCGTCCTTGGCGATCATGCCGTGACAGAGCGGGCCGGGCAGTCCGGCATACCCGTCGCGCACGATCTTCACCGTGTTCGCCGTGCCCTTGGTGACGGTGTGGTGGATCATCACCCCGTGCACCGGACCCCACGGGCCCTTCGCGTTGCGGTTGTGGTTCTTCCAGTCGCCGACCTCGACGACGGTCACGCCCTCAGCCTTCAGGGCGGCGAGGAACTGGGCAGCAGTAAGTGGCGTGGCCACGGGCACCTCCAGGTGTGAGAGACGACGGTGATCCAGATGCGGTCGCCGGCAGCAAAGACCTGAGGGGTCGTCGCCGACACGGCGACCGCCGCTGTCGAATTGCCAACGTAGGCGCTCACGTCCGTGTTTGACCCGGAAATGCAGTTGATGATCAGCGGGTTGGCGAACCCGGATTACCTGGGCGAGGCCTCATGCTCGCCGCTCGCGAACAGCGACGTGTGGGGGAGCCTGGATGTCCTCCGCGGGAGGTCCGACCGGAGTGAGGCCCGCGCCTCACTCCGGTCGGTGATGGCCGTCGCCCGTGAGGTGTTCAGGACGCCCGCAGGAAAGCCGATCGCGCCGCCTTGCCGAGGTACGTGAAGCGCGTGTCGCCCGCGAGGTGCTTGTCGAGCGCTTCTTTGATGCCCGGCCACTTCGGGTCGCGGTAGTCGTCGAGGACGACGATCCCGCCGGGTGCCGCAATCTCCTCCGCCCACTCCAGGTCCTTGGCGACGCCCTCGGCCGAGTGGTCTCCGTCCACGATGATCACGCCGTAGCGGCGGTCGGAGACGGCCGCGCGGGTCTCGGGGTCCTCCGAGAACCCCTGCTGGATCCGGGCGGCGACGCCCGCGGGGCCGGCCAGCGCAAGATTCGTCCGGACGGCGTGCTCGTCGACAGGCGTGCCCGTGGGGTCGGGCCGCTGCTCGGTGCCGGGCTGCAGTTGCACGCCGGCGAAGGGGTCGACGATGGTCAGGATCGGGCTGCGGCCGTCGCGCTCCAGCATCCGGACGAGTCCGGCGGAGAACATGCCGTACAGCGTGCCGATCTCCAGGACCTCGTCGTTCGGCGGGTCGAGCAGCGGTATCGAGCCGAGCTTGCCGCAGATGTTCATGGTGCCGCCCGCGATCCGGCCCACGCCCAGCGACTCCAGTGCGACCAGCAGCCGGTAGGCCGCGGCGACGTTGCGCTCGGCCGCCTGGCGGTCGCCGCCGCCGAGCGCCGCGACCTCGGCCTGGAGACGGTCCATGGCGCCGGGCACGACGATCCGGGAGATGCCGCGGGCGCGGGGGCCGACCAGCAGGTCGAAGGTGTACTGATGCTGTCTCAGCACCTGGATGTCGCGCTTGAGCTCTTCGCTCTGCGACTGCGATCGGGCGACGGCGGAGCGGACCTGCCGCTCGATCCGCTTGTCGAGCAGCTCGGCGACGGGACGGAGCAGGCGCCGGGAGACCGAACTGCGAAGCAAGGAGCGGCTTTTCATGAAACCGATGACCTCGATCATCTCGCGACGAATTGACCCGGTGCCAGCACGGATCACAGGTAAGGAAAGGCTAGACGTGCCCCTTTCGGGCGGAAGGCCACGGAGTCGTCCGGCGGGAAAACTTCTGCCGAACTCCGCATTACGGTGATGCGGGGACAGGGTGTAAAGGACATTCACCCGCACGATGACGCGCCCCGGAGCAAGCGCGTCTTTCATGCGGCGTCGCCCGCGTAGGAGACCTTGTAGGTGACCTTGCCGCCGGCGGGCGGGGTGTCCGTGAAGGAGAAGCTGCCGTCCGCCTTGGTCTTGACGGCGGCCAGCGCCTTGCCGTTCGGCGACCCGACGTCCGTGCGGGTCACCTTCAGGGCGGTGCCCGCGGCGGGCAGCGTCTTCGAGGTCAGCTTGCCGGTGGTGGTGAGCTTCTTGGCACGTTCCGACTTGGCGGGTGCCGACACCTTGAGGGGGCGCCGTAGTAGCCCTGCTGGCCCGGCAGTCTGCCGGTGAAGTCCTCGACCGTCCGCTCGCTGCCGTCGTAGCCGCGCCACTGGTACGGCGCGGTGGAGCCGTCGCTCGTCTCCCGGCGGTGCAGATAGCCGGTGTCTCCGGAGGCGTACAGCACGTCCTGCACCGGCGTGTATCTGTCCGGCGCGGTCAGCACCAGCTCCGCCGGTTCGGTGTCCCCGGCCCGGGCGACCGGTAGGGACGGTGACGACGGGGACGGCGGCAAGGGCGACGACGAGGGTGAGACGGCGGGCGGTATCGCTTAAATGTTCGATTTTAATCCACGCTAGGCACAGCGCAGCACGGGACGGAGACGTCACACCCGCCCGCCGAGCCTCGTCAGCCCAGTGGTTCACTCAGCTCGATGGAGCGCAGGGCTGCCGCCAGAGCTCGTTCGTCGCCGACGTCGAGAGCCGTGTCGGTCAGTTTGATGACGTGTTCGTCGCCGTGCTCCAGGGCCAGTTCGACAACCTCTTCGGGGGTCGGGGTGCCCGGTGGGGTGTATGCGGCCGGGGCGTCCGGCGCGTACATCGCGGTCACCGCCGCGGAGGCCGTCCAGGCGGCCCGCAGGCTCGGTGCCCACAGGGGGCGTGGGAGCGCGGGCAGGACGCGCAGGACGGCGTTGGGCGCCGTGGCCGCGTGGACCAGCATCGTCGCTTCGCCATGGCCATGGGTGGCGTACCGGTGGGTGGCCGCCCGCACCAGCTCGGTGAGGTGGCGGTGCGCCGCGTCGGGGTCCGTGACCGTGGCCGCGGTCGCCCAGGTCGGCAGGCCCCTGACACGCGCGAGCCGGGTGGGGAAGCCGCCGTCCCGTTCGGCGATGGGCGTCACCGCGTCGAGGGCGGCGGCCGCGCTGTCGGCGCCGGACAGCGGGACGAGGCCCGTGACGGGGTGGTGGCGGGCCGCCCAGTAGCCGAGGCCGTGGGCGAGTTCGGTCAGACGTGGCTCGGTGGCCTCGCCGGCGAGGAGCGTGCGGACCGCGTGGCCCACCCGGATCACCGGGTGCGTCGAGCCGCCGTACATGCCGGGCAGCAGCCGGGGCCACCACTCGCCGAGCACGTCGCGCCAGGGGCGCTCGGCGACCTCCTGCCCGAAGTAGCCGATCCAGTCGGCGGCGCGGCGCGGATCACCGAGCGCGCGCTGCCAGTCGGCGGCCGTGACCGGTTCGACGCCGGACGGGAACTCCTCCAGCCTGGGTGCGTACAGATCGAGCCAGCGGTGCACCGAACGCGCCTGTCCGCGGGCGGCCAGCGCCTCGACGGCCATCGGCGCGTGATTGGTGAGCCGCCCCAGCCGCTCCGGCCCCGAGCTGTGCAGTCGTTGGAGTGCCTCGTCGAGAATTCCCGTCGTATCCATGGCAGGGAAGGTAGGCGGGACTCCGCGGCCGCGTAACGGGCTGAAGGCTTAGTCCCGGACCTAGGACCGATGCCAAGTGGCCTTCGCCGGCGACTGCCCGGCTGACCTGGCCGGTCGGTGATCCAGGAGACTGCGCCACGTTCGCGAAGGACCAGGTGCGGCGCGGGAACTACACGGGGCTGCGGCTACCGAAGAGCCCATGAGGCGCACCGCCCACAAGCACGGACACACGGGCCGAAGCGGATCGGCCCCCAGCCCCCAGCCCCCGATCACCCAGCCCCCGATCACTCAGCCGCCGAGCCACCCGGCCGCCCAGTCACCCGGCCATCCAGTCACCCACCCGCAGGCCCGGGTCACCCCAGACGGCGTACCGGCTCGCCCGCCAGGTACGCCCGGATGTCCTCCACGGCGTCGCCGTAGTACGTCGCGTAGTTGGCCTGTGAGACGTAGCCGAGGTGGGGCGTGGCGAGCAGGCGCGGGGCGGTGCGCATCGGGTGGCCGGCGGGGAGCGGTTCGACGTCGAACACGTCCACTCCGGCACCGGCGATCCGGCCCTCGTGCAGGGCGGCGAGCAGTGCGTCCTGGTCGACGATGGCGGCACGCGAGATGTTGATCAGGTACGCGGTGGGCTTGAGGAGGGCGAGTTCGGCGGCGCCGAGCAGGCCGCGCGTGCGGTCGCTCAGCGCGAGGTGGACGGAGACGAAGTCGCTGCTCGACAGCAACTCCTCCTTGGAGGCGGCGAGTTCCACGCCCACTTGGTCGGTGCGCTCCTTGGTGAGATTCCGGCTCCAGGCGCCGACCCGCATCCCGAAGGCGAGGCCCACCTGCGCGACCCGGCTGCCGATCTTGCCGAGGCCGAACAGACCCAGGCGGCGGCCCTGGAGATCGGCGCCGACGGTGGACTGCCAGGGGCCGCCCGCGCGCAGCGCGTTGTTCTCGGTCACCAGGTCGCGGGCGAGGCCGAGCAGCAGCGCCCAGGTCAGTTCCACCGGCGGGGTGGAGGAGCTTCCGGTCCCGCACACGGTGACGCCGCACCGCTCGGCGGCGGCGTAGTCGATGACCGAGTTGCGCATGCCGGAGGCGACGAGCAGCTTCAGGCGGGGCAGGCGGTCGAACAGCGCGGCCGGGAAGGGGACGCGTTCGCGCAGGGTGACGACGATGTCGAAGTCGGCGAGCGCGTTGGCGAGTTCGTCCTCGTCCGAGATGTGCTCGCGGAACGTGACGATCTCCACTCGGTCCTCGACCGAACTCCAGTCGGCGGAGGCGAGGGCGGCGTCCTGGAAGTCGTCGAGCACGGCGCAGCGCAGTGGCATGTCGGTGGTCTCCGTCCTTGGTTCGGACTGATCAGTCGGTTCGATCACACCACTGTCCGGCGAACCTGGTGGACCAGGGGCGACAAGGGCTCGTACTGTCGAACGCGGGCAGCCACAGGGACGACCACACTCGAGACGATCAGAGGTGCCATGACGGACGCCATGACGGACGCCACCGAAGCCACCGCTCCCGCCGCCGGATTCGCGGACATCCCGACGACCACGCTGGCCGACCTCCTCGGCCGGGCGCAGGTCATGGACATCGGCATCCGCCCGCTGTGGTCCCCGGTGCCCCGCGTGGCCGGGCCGGCGTTCACCGTGCGGTGCCCTCCCGGTGACAACCTCATGCTGCACGCGGCCATTCACCGTGCCGCCCCGGGCTCCGTCATCGTCGTCGAGTCCGGCGACCTGGACTACGCCCTGGCAGGCGGCAACGTCTGCGCCGTGGCGCAGCGCCGCGGCGTCACGGCCTTCGTGCTGGACGGCCTGATCCGCGACCTGGGTGAAGTTCGCGAGGCGGGCTTCCCCGTCTTCGCCCGGGGCGTCATCCCGATCCCGGGTGGCAAGAAGACCGTGGAGCCGCTCAACACGCAGGTGACCTGCGGCAGGGCGAAGGTGAGCGCCGGCGACGTCGTGGTTGCCGACGAGGACGGCGTCGTGGTGGTCCCGGCCGCCCGGAGCGAGGAGATCCTCGCCGCCGCACGGGCCCGGCTGGCCGAGGAGGCGGACGAGACCCTCGACGCGTGGGAGGAGGCCCACCGCACCCGCGTCCACGGGATCCTGCACGACCAGGGCTTCGAGAACTGACACCGCCCGGACGGGCCACAGCCGTTCGAGGCAGGGGGACCTCGTTCACCGGGGCCCTGCCCGCCGGATCACCATGACTACCACTGGGCGTAGATCTTGCCCTTGGTGTCGTGGACGGTGACCCGGGACACGTAGTCCCAGGAGCCGCTGCCAGGCTTGACGTCGGCGGTGGCGTACCAGACGCCCCATCCGGGCTTGCCGGGCAGCTCGATGAGCTTGCCGTGCACCGTCCCGTCCACCGTTTCGACCTCCACGCTGGACGCGGTGCCCTTGCCGCCGTAGTACACGCCGGAGAGGTAGATGCTGCCGTCCCCGGACTCCTCCTGGAGGTTGACGCCGGGGTTGCTCCGAGCGATGTTGCCGTCGGCCACGCTCCGGAACTGCGGGTCGGGTGAGGCCGGCGACGTCCAGTGCTTGCCCTCGGCCGTGAGCCAGAGCTCGAAGCCGGGGACGGCCGTCACATGCTCGCCGGAGGCGACGATCCGCGGCGTCGGGGCCGGGGCGGCCGGCGAGGCGGAGGGCGAGGTGGAGGGCGAGACGGACGCGGACGCCGCCGGGGACGTGACGCTGGGGGCGCCGGATTCCGTGCCGGGCAGCACGACGACGGCCAGGGGCACCAGCAGCAGCCCGCACCCGGCGCCGAGTACGGCCGTCCGCCGCCTGAGCCGGATCCGCCGGCCCTGGCGCTCCACGGCCGCCAGCGGCAGCGGGGAGGGTGTGATGTCGTACGCGACCTCGGTCAGTGCCCGACGCAGCCGTTCGGTCTCGGCGTGTCCCGGGGCTGGATCTGCTTCGGTTCTGGGGTGATTCATCAGTGGGCTCCGGAGACGGGATGGGAGCGGTCGGAGGCGCCGGAGGCGTCGAAGGCAGGATGAGATCGCAGAGCCGCGAGGCCGCGCCGCGCATGGGTCTTGACCGTTCCGATCGAGCAGTCGAGCACCTCGGCGATGTCGGCTTCGGCGAGGTCCTCCCAGTAGCGCAGCACCAGCACCGTCCGCTGCCGCGCGGAGAGCGTGGCGAGCGCCTCCATGACCGCGGCGCGGCGCTCGACGGACTCGGCATGGCCGTTGTCCGGCTGGTGCACCCGCTCGGGCAGGAACGGCATCAGCAGATGCGTGACGCGTCTCCTGCGGATCCGGCTGAGGTTGTTGTTGACGAGTGAGCGTCGTATGTAGAAGTCGACGTCCTCGTGCGGGATGCGCCCCCAGCGCGCGTACACCTTGGCCAGGGTGGTCTGCACGAGATCCTCGGCTTCGTGGTGGTCGCCGGTGAGCAGGACGGCGGTCCGTAGCAGACGAGCCCAGGCCGCACCGGCGTAGGCGGCGAAGTCGGTGCTCCCGGAGGAGGCTGCGAATCTCTCGTACTGGGGCACGGATGCGGTTCCTGTGGGTCGGGTACGGGGAGGAGAAGAGCCCGGGCGAGCCGGGGCGGGGACCGCGGCGGGTCCCCGCCGGGGGATCAGCTCAGCGACAACCGGGCGTAGATCTTGCCCTTGGTGTCGTGGACGGTGACCCGGGACACGTAGTCCCAGGAGTCGCTGCCGGGCTTGACGTCGGCGGTGGCGTACCAGACGCCCCATCCGGGCTTGCCTGGCAGCTCGATGAGCTTGCCGTGCACCGTCCCGTCCGCCGTTTCGACCTCCACGCTGGACGCGGTGCCCTTGCCGCCGTAGTACAGGCCGGAGAAGTAGGCGCTGTCGTCCGTGATCTCGGACTGGAGCGAGACTCCGGGGGCGTTCCTGTCGATGTTGCCGTCGACGACGCTGCGGAACTGCGGGTCGGGTGAGGAGGGCGTCGTCCAGTGCTTGCCCTCGGCCGTGAGCCAGAGCTCGAAGCCGGGGACGGCCGTCACGTGCTCACCGGGGGCGACGACACGGGGCGTCGGGGCGGTCTTCTTCGCCGTCGCCTGCACGGCCGTGACGGCCCGGGCCTTCGAGGCCGAAGCGGCCTGGGTCTGCGCCGCCCCCGCCTTCGTGACCGTGCCGTGCGGTGCCGCCGCGGGCACGGCGTACGACACCGTGGCCATCCCCGCCACGGCGGCGGTGACGGCGGCGCAGGTCAGATACTTCAGCGTCCGTTTCATGAACGGGCAACTCCTAGCGGAACACGGACCCTTGGGGGATCCAGGCTGACGGTGGGAAGGAGGGCGCCTCTCCACCCGTTCAAACCCCTCCGGGTTCCCTTCCGGATGACACCCCCGCGGAATTTCTTCGCGAGCGGCGTTCCGGGCCGACGCGCGCCCGGGCGCTGTTCCCGCTCCGCTCGGCGCCCGGCGGCGATAATCGGGGCATGATCCCCTCACGGTGCGCCGTCGCGGCCGAGTGCTCGTGTTCCCGGTCCGGGCAGGGGCCGTTCGCGGACGGCGGGGGCGCCGGATGAACGTCGGTGAGGTGCGGCGGCGGCTGCTGGGCGACCTGCTGGCGGTGGGGGCCCCGTACGGGCTGGCGCTCGCCGGTGGGGACGCGGTGCGGGCGCACGGGCTGGTGGACCGGCCCGGCCGGGACGTCGACGTGGCCACCGAGAGCCCGGTCGAGACCGGGGACATCGTCGCGGCGGTACGGGCCGGCCTGGAGGAGCGCGGCTGGCGGGTGCGGACGTCGGGGACGGAGCCGCTGGCGGCCCGGCTGGTGGTCGGTATCCCGGAGGTCGGGGCCGGGGCCGGGGCCGGGGAGGAGTACGCCGTGCAGGTGCTCAAGGAAGTGCTGTGGCGGCCGCTGGAGGCGGGCGAGTTCGGCCCGGTCCTCTCCGTCGAGGACCTCGTCGGCACCAGGGTGCGCGCACTGGCCGATCAGGGGCTCGCCCCCGACCTCGTCGACGTCCACGCGGCCGCCGACCGGTGGAGCCACCCGGAGCTGGAGGAACTCGGCCGCCGCCACGCCGGTGACGCCCTCGACCTCAGCGATCTGCAGACCCGGCTCGTCGGCGCCGAATGGATCGACGACCGCGAGTTCGCGGCCTGCGGGCTCGACGACCGGGCCATCGCCGAGCTCCGCCGCTGGGCCCAGGAATGGGCGGACGACATCGGCGAACGGCTCGCGGAGTCCTCGGCGCCACCCGACGACGAGTGACGCCACCTCCTACGACCGACCGACCGCGCGCCGCCGCCCGTCCCCTCCCCGCCCGTACCTACGGCAGCCCGCAGCCCGCCGCCCGCAGCCGGGCCCCTCGCCAAGGGATCAGCCGGTGATCACCGTCAGCCCCTCCGGAGCCGACACCTCCGCCGATCCGTCGGCCCTCACCGTGATGTCCAGGCGGCCTCCGGCGACTTGGAGCCCGGTGAGCGTCAGCGGGCCGTACGTGCCGGCGAAGCCCGGGGTCACCGTGAGGGTGCCGGCGGGGACGTCCGCGCTCAGGCCGAGGGCCGACTGGAGGACGAGGACCGAGGACGCGGCCGCCCACGCCTGGGGCCGGCAGGACGCCGGATAGGGCGCGGGGCGCGGGCCGGCCTCGATGCCGTGGCCCGCGAAGAGTTCGGGCAGCCGGGCGTCGAAGCCCGCGGACGCCGTCAGCAGGCCGTCCGCCAGCGACGCCGCGGCGTCCGGGAAGCCGGACCGGACCAGGCCGTGCACGGCGATCGCCGTGTCATGCGGCCAGATCGAACCGATGTGGTAGCCGTACGGGTTGAAGCCCACCGCCTCGCTGCTCAGCGTGCGCAGACCGTGGCCCGCGTCCAGGTCGCCGCCGGAGAGCCGGGCGGCCAGGAGCGCGCTCTCCTCGTGGTTCAGCAGACCCGTGCCCAGGAGGTGGCCGAAGCCCGAGGTGACCGTGTCGGCCGGCCTGCCGTCGCCGTCCAGCGCGACCGCCGGGTACGGGCCCCGTTCGTCCTCCACCCAGAAGCGCTCGCGGAAGCGCGCGGCGAGCCGGTCCGCCCACTCCTCCCACTCGTCGGCCCCCGGGCGGCCGAAGGACCGCAGCAGCGCCGCTCCGCCGCGGGCGGCCTCGTAGGCGTACGCCTGTACCTCGCACAGCGCGATCGGCGGCTGGGCGAGGCTGCCGTCGCGGTACCGGATGGAGTCGCCGGAGTCCTTCCAGCCCTGGTTGGCCAGGCCCCGGCCCGACAGGTCGACGTACTTGAGGAAGCCGTCACCGCCGGCGTCCCCCTGGTCGCGCATCCACGCCAGCGCCGACTCGGCGTGCGGCAGCATCCGCTCGACCTCCTCCGGCGCCAGGCCCCAGCGCCAGGCGTCGTGGAGCAGCGAGATCCACAGCGGGGTGGCGTCCACCGTGCCGTAGTACACCGGTGGGAGCGAGAACGTGTCGCTGAACGCCGAGGTGTCGCGCCGGACTTCGTGCAGGATCTTGCCCGGCTGTTCCTCGGAGGCCGGGTCGGTGACGCCGCCCTGGCGGCGGGCGAGGGTGCGCAGGGTGCCGGCCGCGAGCTCGGTGCCGAGCGGGAGCAGCATACGGGCGGCCCAGAGCGAGTCGCGGCCGAAGAGCGTCAGGAACCAGGGAGCGCCCGCGGCGAGGAACTGGTCCGGCCGGTCACCGGGCGAGCGCGGGTCGGTCAGGCGCAGGCGGTCCAGGTCGGCGAGGGACTGCTCCAGCCACCGGTCGAGGCCCCGGTCCGCGCTGCGCAGGACGGGGGTGCGCCACGGTACGGAGTCGGCGGGGGGCGCCGGGAACTGGTCGCCGTCCACGTGGGCCGCGGTGCAGCGCAGGGTGACCGTCCACGAGGTACCCGGCTCCAGGGCGATGTCGTACGACAGCCGGCCCGTCGCCACATCCAGCGCGTCGGGTGCGGGCTCGCTGGTCAGGCGCACGGCGAACCCGTCGCTCGCCCAGGACAGTTCGTCGGTGCCGGCGGCCTGCGGGGGCGCCATCTCCACCAGGCGACCCGACTTGACCTGCTCCATGGTGGCGAGGTCGGTGGCGGCCGTGACCGTCAGCCGGAAACGAACCGACTGGGTGCCCGCGTTGGTGACTTCGAGGACCTCCTCGAGCCGGCCGGCGGCCGTGGTCCGGCGCCGGTGCAGGGCGACCGCGGGGTCCGCCGTCACCTCTCCGAGCCCCCGCAGGATCGACCGGAAGTCCGCCCGGTCCGCCCCGCGCAGCCCGTGCCCGACCGGCGCCAGCGGGATGCCGTCGGCCGCGACGGTCAGCCGGGAGAGCGCCCGGCGGTCACCGTGGAAGAAGCCGTCCGCGCCGCCGCCGAGGGCCCCGTCGGCGCGCGAGATCACGAAGGTCGGGGCGTACAGCGTGACGACCGCGTCGTGCAGAAACGGCTGAAGGCCCTCGGTCACCGCAGGGGGCGGCGTGACCGAGCCGTTGGTGTCGGGGGTCTTGACAGTCGAGTCCAAGGGAGTAGAACCTCTCAGCGTTTGATCGTTCCAAAGACACTAAGTGACTCGTCAGAGCGCTGACAATGCTTTTGGAACGCTAAAACACGCTCATCGTTCCCTCTGCACGTCGGAGGCCCGCAATGGCCCGCTCCAGCAACGACCCGCCCGCCAGGGGCGGCCCGGTGACGCTCGCCATGGTCGCCCGCCGGGCCGGGGTCTCCCCGCAGACCGTGTCGAACGCGATCAACTCGCCGGACCTGCTGCGCTCCGAGACCCTGGAGCGGGTCCGCCGGGTGATCGACGAGATGGGCTACCGCCCCAGCCGGGCCGCGCAGACGCTGCGCACCCGCTCCAGCAAGCTGATCGGCTACGGCATCCTGCCCTCCCCGGCCAGCAGCCCCGTCCTCGACCGGTTCCTGCACGCCCTGTCGCAGGCCGCCGACGAGGCCGGCTACCGGATCCTGCTGTTCGCCTGCCAGCCCGGCACGCCGACCCTGGACGGCTACGAGGAACTGCTCGACCAGCACGAGGTCGACGGCTTCGTGCTCAGCGGCACCGAGCACAACGACCCACGCCAGGCCTGGCTCACCAAGCGGGACGTGCCGTTCGTCGCCTTCGGCCGGATGTGGTCGCGGCGGCAGATCGGCGACTGGATCGACGTCGACGGCGCCTCGGGCACGGACGCCGCCGTGGAGCACCTGATCGGCCTGGGGCATCGCAGGATCGCCTTCCTCGGCTGGGGGCGCGGCTCCTCCGGCGCCGGTGACGACCGCGCCGAGGGCTGGCAGCGGGCCATGAAACGGCACGGGCTGCCGACCCGCGGGCGCCGCGCGCAGAGCGTGAACGACATCGACGCGGCCCGCGCCGCCGTGAAGCCGCTGCTGGACGCGGGGGCGACCGCGGTGGTCGCGGCCAGCGACATGCTGGCGCTCGGCTGCTACCAGACGCTGCGCGAGCGCGGATCCGTCCCCGGCCGCGACGTCGCCGTGGTCGGCTTCGACGACTCGCCGACCGCCGAACTCCTGTCCCCCGCACTGACCTCCATCGCCCAACCGCTGGAGGAGGTCGGCCGGGAGTGCGTACGGCTGCTGCTGGCGCGGATGGCCGCTCCCGACGCGCCGCCCGAACGCATCCTGCTGCCGCCATCCCTGGTCGTCCGGGACAGCACCCGCGCACCCGCTGCGGACGCGGTCGCGCCCGCTGTCTGACGACGGCCCGGCAGACGCCGGGCACCAGGGCCGGCGCCGCCCCAACTGGCGCCGTTCCACCCCGAGTTCTTTCCTCCTCCACCCCCCGGCCGTGATGCGCGCCGCCGGGCGGAGCCGCCACTCACATCCCCGATCCCCGGAGGAATCCATGTCCCACCGTACGGCCGCCACGGCCCTCGCCACCTGCGCGGCGCTCCTGGCCACCGCGGGCTGCTCGTCGAGCTTCGGCGGCGACAAGAAGAAGGAGCAGGACACCGGCTCCAGCCAGCACCTGACGGTGCTGATAGCCAGCTCCGGCGACGCCGAGACCAAGGCCGTCAAGGAGGCGGCCGCCGCGTACGCCAAGGAGTCCGGCAACAAGGTGACCGTCGACGTCGCCAAGGACATGAACCAGCAGCTCGCCCAGGCGTTCGCCGGGCACAAGCCGCCGGACGCCTTCTACGTCAACTCCGACCAGTTCGCGAACTACACCAGAGGAGGCTCCCTTTACGCCTACGGCGACAAGGTCAAGGACGCCGACGACTTCTCCGAGCAGCTGCGCGCCTCCTTCACCCACGACGGCAAGCTGATGTGCCTGCCCAAGGACACCTCCACGCTCGCGCTGGCGGTCAACACCGACCTGTGGGAGAAGGCGGGGCTGACCGAGAAGGACTACCCGACGACCTGGGACCAGCTGAAGAAGGTCGCGGGCAAGCTGACCGGGCACGGTACGACCGGGCTGGTCGTGGGTGCCGAACACGCGCGGCTCGGCGTCTTCATGAAGGAGGCCGGCGGCTGGATGACCAACGCCGACCAGACGAAGATGACCGCCGACAGCGCGCAGAACGTGCAGGCGCTGACCTACGTGCAGTCCCTGCTGAAGTCCGGCTCCATGAAGTACGCCAACCAGGTCGACACCAACTGGGGCGGCGAGGCCTTCGGCAAGGGCAAGGCCGCCATGACCATCGAGGGCAACTGGCTCGACGGCGCCATGAAGGCCGACTACCCCGACGTCAAGTACAAGGTGGTCCCGCTGCCCGCCGGTCCGGCCGGCCAGGGCACGCTCGCCTTCAGCCAGTGCTGGGGCGTGGCCGCCGAGAGCGCCCACCAGGCGGCGGCCGTCGACCTGGTGACGTACCTCAACTCCAGCGCGCAGCAGCTGAAGAACGCCGACGCCTTCGGCGTGATGCCCTCGCGCACCAGCGCCCTGGCCGAGTACGCGAAGCAGAACCCCGCCGCGAAGGCGTGGGTCGACGGAAGCGCCTACGCGCAGGGCCCGGTGACCCTCGCCGGATTCGACAAGGTGCTCGGCCAGTTCAACACCGACCTCGCGGGCCTGGCCACCTCCGACCCGAAGAAGATCCTCGCCGACCTGCAGCGCAACGGCGAAGCGGCGCTCACGAAGGGCAACTGACCCACCGTGTCCGCGCGTACGCCACACCACCCCCAGCCGGAGCCGCGCTCCCGCGCCGGCCAGGGGTCCCGTACGGCCGGCCCGCCGGGCGAACCTGACACGCCCGGCGGGCCCGGCCCGAAGTCTGCGGCGCCCACCCGGCGGGTGGGGCGCCGCGCGGAGGGCGCCTGGGGCTGGCTGTTCGTCAGCCCCGCGGTGCTCATCCTCGGCCTCTTCCTGGTCCTGCCGACCCTGATGGCGCTGTGGGTGAGCCTGCTGCACTGGGACGGGCAGTCCAACCCGTTCAGCACGCAGGCGGATTTCGTCGGCCTGGACAACTACCGGACGCTGCTCGCCCACGACGGGCTCGACCGCACCCTGTTCGCGACCTCCCTGCGCAACAACCTGTACTACGTGCTGCTGACCGTGCCGCTCCAGACCCTCCTCGCGCTGGGTCTGGCGCTCATCGTCAATCAGCGGCTGCTGCGCGCCCGGGGCGCCCTGCGCACCGCGTTCTTCTTCCCCTCGGTCACCAGCTCGATCGCGGTCTCCACGATCTTCCTCTTCCTGTTCCAGGGCAGCGGAGCCGTCAACACCGCGCTGTCCTGGATCGGGGTGAAGGGCCCGAACTGGTTCAACGACCCGCGTGGAGTGCTGTCCCTGCTGCTCGGCGGCCTGGGCATCGTCGACACCGGTCATCCCTCGGGTGCGCTGGCCGACCACTCCTTCATGGGGCTGTCCTGGTTCGAGTGGCTGTCCGGGCCGTCGGTCGCGATGTGCACGATCATCCTGCTCGCGGTGTGGACGACCTCCGGCACCTTCATGCTGATCTTCCTCGCGGCCCTCCAGGACGTCCCGCGCGAGCTGGAGGAGGCAGCCGCGATCGAAGGCGTCAGCCGCTTCCAGATGCTGAGGTACGTGACGCTGCCCGCGCTGCGGCCCGTGCTGTTCCTCGTCCTCACGCTCGGTCTGATCGCCACCTGGCAGGTCTTCGACCAGGTGTACGTCATGAGCCAGGGCGCGCCCGGCAACACCACGCTCACGCCGGCGTTCCTGTCCTACTCCACCGCTTTCGACGACGCCGACTTCGGCCAGGGCGCGGCGATCGCCTTCGTCCTGCTCGTACTGATCCTGACCATGACGGCCCTCCAGCGCTTCCTGCTGCGCGAGCGCGCCGCCCGTCCCCGGAGGAACCGATGAGCGCTCCTTCCACGGCCGCCCGGGCGCAGGGCCGTCCGGTGCTCGGACGCTTCCCCCGGCCCGTGCGGATCCTCGGGTACGTGCTGGTGGCGGCGCTCGGGCTGCTGTATCTCATGCCGTTCGCCATCCAGTTGGTCACCGGGTTCAAGACGGACCCGGACGCGGCGGCCCATCCCCTCGGACTGTTCCCGGTCACCCCGACGACCGCCGCCTACCAGCGGCTGTTCGGGATCAGCCAGGCCGGGGAGGGTGTGCCGTTCCTGCGCTGGCTGGGCAACTCGGTGTTCGTCGCGGTCGTCGTCACCACCGGGCGGGTGCTGTTCGCGTCGATGGCCGGGTACGCGCTGGCCCGGCTGCGCTTCCCCGGCCGCACGCTGCTGTTCGGGTTCCTCCTCACCGTGATCGCGGTGCCCCCCATAGTGCTGCTGATCCCGAGGTTCCTGGTGCTCAACACCTTCGGGCTGTTCGACACCTACGCCGCCATGATCCTGCCGCTGCTGGTGGACGCGGCGCAGGTCTTCATCATGAAGCAGTTCTTCGAGTCGATCCCCCGGGAGGTGGAGGAAGCCGCCCGCGTCGACGGCGCCGGTGTATTCCGCACCTTCTGGTCGGTCGTCCTGCCGATGGCCCGGCCCGCCCTGATCACCGTGACGATCCTGGCGTTCCAGGGCTCCTGGAACGAGTTCACCCACTACCTCGTGGCCACCCAGTCCAGCCAGTACGAAACCCTGACCACCGGCCTCGCCCGCATGGTCTCCGGCAGCCTGGGCGGCGGCACCCAGTACCCCCTGAAACTGGCCGCGGCCCTGCTGTCGACCCTCCCCGTGGCAATCCTGTTCTTCTGCTTCCAACGCCACTTCGTCCAGGGCGCGAACGCGGGGGCGGTCAAGGACTAGAACAACCACACCAACCCACCCACCAAGCGCCGCGGCCCGCACTTGTCGGGCGGAGAAGCTCAGAGCGCGTCGAACACGGCCTCGAACGCGTCCGCCGTGGGGTCTATGACAACCGCCTTCTCCTTGAGCTGCGCGGGGAGATGACGGCGGTCGTCCTCGTGGAAGATCAGCGCGCCACCGTCCTGGGGCACTATCGAGGCCCCGAGGGCTGCCGCCAGCCGGGCGAGCACGCCGCTCATCGCGCCACGGGCGAAGTGCGTCGCCATCACGGACGACATCCCGTCCTCGGCCTGGGACGCGTGGTACAGGTCCGCCTCACCCCCATCCTCCGCGCGGAGCTGGGTGAAGCCCTCCTCCAGGCCGCCCGCCGCCGCGTAAGGCCCGGTCATCCGCCGGAACCGTTCGACGTCCAGAGCGACGGCCTCGCCGTCCACAAACCGGAGCAGGAAGACGCTGTAACTCACGGGCACACTCTGCCAGCACCATGATCCGCCGGACAGGCCCCAACACAACCACACCAAGCCACCCACCGGGCGCCGCGGCGGGTAGTACAACCCGCCGCGCCGTCCATAACGTTTCTGCAGGTCAGCAGGGGCGTTCCGTGGTCACCTGGGACGGTGAACCGCGTCGGCGTCCCGCAACTCGCCCTGTCTGGGCGCGGTTGTCCCCCGTGATTGGCAAGGGGCCATCAGGAGGGGATCACCATGGCCATTCCTCAGGTCGCACGGCTCATCACCGCCATCGGTGCCGCCGGCGCGCTGGTTTTCACCTCGGCGACGGGCGCCAGCGCTTCGGCAGTCGGCTCGACCCCCGTTCGGACCTTCGAGTACAGCGTGGGCGGTGTGACCATGAAGGTCCCCACGGGCTGCATGTTCACGCACATCATCCGCGGCAGCGCACTCCGGATCACCTACCAGAACGCCGGTGTCGACTGCGCCTTCGTGGGAGCGCTCAGCAGTGGCTTCTGCAACTGGCGTATCGACTTCACCTACGCGGACACCGGCAACCGCACCTATCGCACCTCGCGGGGCAGGACGCACGACGAGGGGATGAATCAACGCCATGCGGACCAACTCTCCTCAGACGCTCCCTCGTTAAGGCAAGGCGTGCGCCCGCCTCCATCTCAACAGGGTGTGGTGGGTGGGTCGGTGTCGTCGGGTCGCGGGGTGAGTCGTGCATGGGTGAGCAGTGGGGGTGGCCGCGCTGGGCCGGGGTTTGTGGGTTCGGGGTTGGGTTCGGGGTCGTTGTTGCGTTCTTCGCGTTCTTTCCCGGGTTGCCGCATGTCATCGACTGGGGTGCTCTTCTTCTGGCGCTGGGGGTGGGGCTGCTTGGGCGGTGGGGCGGGAGGGCCTGGGTGAAGAGGGTTCGTACTTCTCGGTGTCAGGGCGGCGGGACGCGATGGCCAGGGTGAGGGTCACCGCCGTCGAGGCCGCGGCCGTCGCCGTCATCGCCGTCGCGGGGGTCGTGAGTTGGGCGACCGTGCCGGCCAGGGTGGCGCTGACGCCCTGGAGGGTGAGCATGCCCGCGGAGTGCAGACCCAGGGCGTGGCCGGCCAGTTCGTCGGGGGTCGAGTTCATCAGGTGCTCCTGCTGCACCAGGCTCGCGCCGAAGCCGACGGAGGCGAGGGTGACCAGGCAGGCGGCCACCGGTACGGGCGGGTGGAGAGCGAAGAGCAGGTACGGGCCGGCCAGGAGCAGGAGCAGCGGCGTGGCCGCCCGGCGCCGTACCGCCGGAGGCAGCAGGCGGCCCACCGTCACGTCGCCGGCCAGCATGCCGAGCGCCGCGCACGCGAACAGCGTGCCCGCCGCGGCGGGGGCGTAGGAGACGTAGAGGGACTCGCAGCCGACCACCAGGCCGTTGGGGAGCCACAGGCCCAGGTAGGTCAGACGGCGCCGGCGGGACGACCACAGCAGGGCATTGGTGCGCCAGGTCGCCGAGACCGAGGGGCGGCCGGAGGCACGGGGCCGCCGGTGGGTCAGGCCGAGGCGGAGCACCACGGCCGCCACGGCGTACAGCACGGCGGACAGCAGCAGCGAGACCCGCGGTGACAGGGCCGCCACCAGCACCCCGCCCGTCGCGTACCCGGCGATCTGCATGACGCCGCTCATCATGTTGAACACCGAACGCCCCAGCAGATAGCCGTCCTTGGACAGGATCTCGTTCAGCAGTCCCCAGCGGACTCCTCCGCCCAGGGAGGCGACCAGCCCCTGCGCGAGGACCACGGCGAAGACCGCCCACAGCGCCAGGCCGGGCACCGCCAGCAGCGCCGTGCCCGCCGCGAAGGACAGGCACACGCCCACCAGCGCACGGCGTGGCGGCAGCCGGTCCGCGCCGGACAGGAAGAGGGTGGCGCCGAGCACCTGGGCCAGCGAGGGGCCGAACATGCTCACCGCGGAGAGCAGCGGCGAGTCCGTCGCTCGGTACACCAGGGTGCCGAGCGCAAGTCCGCTCGCCGTCTGGGCCACCGTCTGCGCGCAGGACGCGAGGAAGAGCGGGGTGAACTCCGGGGTGCGGAAGAGCTGTTGATAACTGCGCATGCGCCGGAGTCTCGGGCGGGCACGGCGCCGGTGGTTATTGTTTCGGACAGGTGCGAAAGGTCGCCGGGGGCGGGAGGGTCCATGGGCTGGTGGCAGGTCAACGCCGACACGCTCGCCGGAAGCCGGTTCCTGCTCTCGCCGCTCGCCGAGACCTTCGCGAGCCTGAAGCTGCTGCACGCGGGCACCGGCGGGCATCCCGGCGAACAGGCGTGGCTGCGCGCGCACCTGCCCGCCTACCGGCGGCTCCTCGCCGACGACCCCGTCACCGCCCTCCTCGTCCGCGCCGGACTCGGCCGGGACTGGATCGCCGACTTCCTCACCCCCACGCCACGGGACGAGGAGACCTTCGAGGAGGGGGTGGAGAGGGTGCGCGCCACCGACCCGGCGGACGCCCGCGCGCACCTGCGGACCTCGCTCGCCGGGCCACTGCCCTCCGCGCTGGAGCGGGACGACCTGCCCGAGCGCGCGGCCCGGCTCCTGGAGTACGTCTGGGCGGACGCCGTACGGCCCTACTGGGCCCGGCGGCGGCGCGTCCTCGAAGCCGATGTCGCGGCACGGACCGCGCGGGTCAGCCGGGGCGGCTGGGCGGCGGTACTGGACACCCTGCGGCCGGGCACGCGCTGGCTCGGCGAGAGCCGGTTCCAGGTCAACCTGCACGAGTATCCGCCGCGCGAGATCTCCGGCGCCCAGCTCGTCTTCGTACCGGTCACCCCACAGGCCGGCTGGGTGTCGTGGGACGAGACGCAGCGCCGGTACGCCGTCGTCTACCCCTGCGCCGGCGCCCTCGCCGACACCGACGCGCGCCGCTCCGCCGTGCCCGCGGGCCTCGGCGCGCTGCTGGGCCGTACCCGCGCGCAGGTTCTGCTCCTGCTCGACTCGCCGCTCAGCACCACCCAGCTGACCGCCGTGACCGGGCAGAAGCTGGGCTCCGTGGGCCGCCATCTGCGCGTACTGCTGGACGCGGGGCTGGTGGAGCGCCGGCGGGCCGGACGATCGGTGCTGTACTCCCGGACGGGGGCGGGCCAGGTCCTCATCGAGGCGGCAGCCTCAAGGACAGGCACGGGCACAAGCGCCGGCACGAGCGCAGAGACCGGCGCAGGGTCGAGCCCGGGCCAGGGGACTGCCCGCTCGGTGCTGCCGTCCCCGCGCGGCTAGCATCCGGTCATGACGACTTCAGACAGCAGCGGCGCCATCGCCCCGGACTCCCCCCTGGCCGTGGAGATCGGCGCTCTCCAGGGCGGGTCGGCCGGCCTCGGGCAGTACGCGGGGCAGGTCGTGCTCATCGTGAACGTGGCGTCCAAGTGCGGGCTCACCCCGCAGTACGCCGGACTCGAACAACTGCACGAGCGATACGCAGGCCAGGGCTTCACCGTGCTCGGGGTGCCGTGCAACCAGTTCATGGGGCAGGAGCCGGGCAGCGCCGAGGAGATCGCCGAGTTCTGTTCCGCCACGTACGGCGTCACCTTCCCCATGACCGAGAAGGTCGAGGTGAACGGGGAGGGGCGGCACGCGCTCTACGAGCGTCTGACCGGCTTCGCCGACGCCGAGGGCCACAGCGGGGACATCCGCTGGAACTTCGAGAAGTTCCTGGTCGGCCGGGACGGCAAGGTCGTCGCCCGGTTCTCCCCGCAGACCGGTCCCGAGGCCGCCGAGCTGGTCGCGGCCGTCGAGGAGCACCTCGCCTGAAGGCCCGACCCACGCCCGTCCCACGCCCGTCCCACGGGCCTTGCCCGAAGGGCCCGCCCCAGAGGTGTTGACCTTGCCCCTGGGGCAGGGCGGAGCGTCCTTTTCGCCGGGCGGAACAGGCCGCCCGGTGACGGAGGATGAGGGCGTGGACGAGGAACTGCTCACCATCGGCGCGTTCGCCGCGCGGGCCCGGCTGTCGGCCAAGGCCCTGCGGCTGTACGACCGTCTCGGCCTGCTGGTCCCGGCGCACGTCGACGCGTCCAGCGGCTACCGCTACTACCGCGGGTCCCAGGTCGAGCGGGCCCGGCTCGTGGCACTGCTGCGCGAGCTGGACATGCCGCTCGCCCGGGTCGCCGAGGTGGTCGAGGCCGTCGAGGTGGACGGCGCGGACGCGGCCGACCGGCTCGCCGCGTACTGGGCGGCCGTCGAGGCACGGGTGGCCGGCCAGCGGACCCTCGCCGAGTACCTCCGTGGACGACTGTCGGGGAGGAGCTCCGAGATGTACGGCAAGTTCGAGGTGGAAACGGTCGGCGTACCCGGGCAGGTGGTGATCACCGAGACCCGGCACACCCTGGCGGACGAGCTGCCCGCGTGGATCGGGGCGTCGCTGACCCGGCTGCTGGCGGCGGCCGACGAGTGCGGGGGCGTCACGGCGGCGCCGTTCGTCGTCTACCACGCCGAGGTGTCCATGGAGAGCGACGGGCCCGCCGAGGCCTGTGTGCCCGTCGCCGACGAGGCGGCCGCCCGGGCGTGGGCCGAGGCGCGGGGCCGGGCCTGGGAGACGAAGGTGCGGGTGGAGCCTGCGCAGCGGCTGGCCTACACCCGGATCACCAAGGCGCAGGTGGCCCATCCGCAGATCCTGGCCGCGTTCGGCGCGGTGGAGCAGTGGATCGCCGAACGAGGACTGGAGCAGGCGGGACCCTGCCGGGAGGTGTACTTCGCGGACTGGGAGGCGTCGGGGCCGGAGGACCCGGTGTGCGACGTGGCGTTTCCGGTGAGGTGAGCGGACCGACCAGCCCGCCCGGCGTCTGAGGACGAGGCCGTTCTGAGGACGAGGCCGTTCAGGCCGGAGCGGGGGTCCGGGGGCGGCAGTCCCCAGCGCCCCCGCACCCGGCAGCGGTCACTTCAACTCGTCCGGGCACGGAGTGCCCCGCGGCAGCTGGTACGGCGCCGCCAGGCGGTACGTGCCCGCCTTCGGCGCGACCAGCACGGTCCACTTGTCGCCCTCGGCGTCCTGCTCCGTCTCCATGAGGCAGCCGTTGACGTTGTCGTACGTCTTCGGCTCGCCCTTGGCGCGGTGCTTGGAGGCGTCGGTCTCCTGGGGCGGCTTGAGGCTCTTGCCCTGGTCGTCGACGAGGCTCAGCCAGGGCGAGTACGGGATGCGGATGAGGACGCGGCCGGCCTTGCGCACCTGGAGGGTCATCTCGCCCTGCTCGGCGCGTTCGACGACCGCGTCCGGCTCGGCGAGCGACGCCGGGTCGGTGACCTTGAACAGCTGCCAGTTGGCGTCGCCCCAGACCTGCTTGAGGTACGGCATGCCCTCCTGCACCAGCGCGCGCTCGCGCTCTCCGCCGTTGCCGTCGACCTCGCCCTTGGGCAGCACCACGTAGTGCACCGCCCACCGCTGCAACCAGTCGTGGTAGTTCGCCGAGTTGAGCGTGTCGTCGTAGAAGAGCGGGTTGCGCTGCATGTCGGCCTGCCGGTTCCAGCCGCGGGCAAGGTTGACGTAGGGCGCCAGCGCGGAGGCCTCGCGGTGGGAACGGGCGGGGACCACCTCGACGCGGCCCTTCTCCGCGCCCACCTGCTGCAACTGGTTGACCAGGGGGGCCAGCTCGCGCGCCCAGGAGGCGGCGGGCGTGGTGTTGACGATGTCGTCGACCGACTTGAACCCTATCCAGCCGACGAAGACGGCGACGGCCAGCACGATCGTGTACCAGGTGCGCGAGCGCGGGACCGCGAACGGCAGCGCCGCCACCAGGACCACCCCGCCGAACAGCATGGCCAGCCGGGTGATGTTGGAACCGATCTGGGAGCTGATCAGCCAGACCAGGACGACCGCCAGGCCGTACACCGCGGACGTGATCCGGACCGTCTTCCACTCCCGGGGGACGAGGACGACGGCGAACACGGCGTAGGCCAGGGGCAGGATCACCGAGGCGAACGACATCGGCTGGGTGCCGGAGAACGGGAACAGCCAGGCCGACGCGGCCACCACCGCGGCCGGCGCCAGGCCCAGCGCCCAGGCGCCCGGGCGGCGCTTCTGGAAGAACAGCGCGACCGCGACCAGGCCCACGAACAGGCCCGCGACCGGCGAGGACATGGTGGCGAGCGCGGCCAGCGGAGCCGCGACCAGCGCCTTCGCCCAGCGTTTGAAGCGCCAGCGGTGCGGCCAGCAGAACACGGCCGCGACCGCGCCCAGCGCGAACATCGTCCCCAGCCCGAAGGTGACCCGGCCCGACACCGCGTTGCACAGCAGCCCGAAGACGCCCATCAGCGCGGCCCACAGCGGGTTCCTGACCGAGCGGCTGCGGATGAGGACCAGCGTCAGCAGGCCCGCCGAGGCCGTGCCCGCGATCATCATGGTCGTACGGACGCCGAGGAGGGACATCAGATACGGCGACACCACGCTGTACGACACCGGGTGCATGCCGCCGTACCAGGCGAGGTTGTACGCCGAGTCGGGGTGCCGGCCGACGAACTCGGCCCAGGCGTCCTGCGCCGCGAGGTCGCCGCCGCTGTTGGCGAACGTGAAGAACCAGACGATGTGGAGCAGACCGGCCAGGACGGTGACGGACAGGACCGGGTGCCGCAGCATCCGCTCCCGCACCGCCATGACCGCCGACCGGGCGCGGGACCGTTCGCCGTCCCGATCGCCCCCGGGGTCGCCCACCGGGCCGTCCGGCCGCCCGCGGTCACCGTCCGTGTCAGTCGTGGACGCGCCTATTCGCGGACCGTTCCCCGGGCCCGGCTCGGCGTCGTCGGCGCGTGTCGGATCCGCTGTGGCCACCTGACGGCACTCCCCGTGTCCTGTTCTCTGTTCGCGGCCGCGTCCCGCGACCGGCGACATGCCCGTTTCGTGACGCTAGCACGCACCCCGCCGGATCAGCTCCCGGGTGGGGCTGGTCGACGGGGTGCGCGGGGGCGGCGACGGCCGCCGGATGACGCGGAGGTCAGCCGAGGCGCGTCAGCCTGGCCGGGAAGCCCGGCTCGGCGAGGTCCTCCTGAAGGGCGACGGGGACCTGTACGGCACCGTCCCCGCCGTCACCGACGGTGAGCATGCCCACCTCCGTGCCGGCCTTCGCGGTGTGCGGCAGTACGTCCTTGGTGACCAGGGACAGCTTCAGCCGCAGGCCGGCCCAGCCGACCGCGGTGACGTCCTTGGTGACGACGACCGGCGTGTGGCCGCCGAGCTGGTCGTCGACGTACCCGACGACATCGCCCTTCTTCACGATCTTCGCCGAGGTCGGCACGTCCTTCGCGGCGACCAGCGCGGTCTTGCTGACCGCGTTGACCGTGTCGAGGATCGACTGTCCCTTGTGCTGGCCGAGGATCGCGCCGACGATCGTCACCGTCCGGCCGCCGACCTGCTTGTGGGCGGCGAAGAGCAGGTTGCCGCCGGCCGCGGTGGTGGAGCCGGTCTTGATGCCGATCGCGCCGATGGCGTAGGGCAACTCGTTGTAGTTGTTCCAGTACTTCCCGGTCGGGTCCGTCCAGCTGGCCGCGCTGGTGATGGCCACCATGGCCGGGATCTTCATGGCCGCGTTGCCGAGCTTCACCTGGTCCTCGGCGGTGGAGACGGTGGTCTCCTTCAGACCCGAGGGGTCGGTGTACGTGGTGTTCGCCATCCCGAGTTCCTTGGCGGCGGCGTTCATCTTCTTGACGAACTCCGCCTCGGAGCCCGCGTCCCAACGGGCCAGCAGACGCGCGATGTTGTTGGCGGACGGGATCATGACCGCCGACAGGGCCTGCTTCTCGGTGAGGGAGTCGCCGACCTTCATGGTGTTGAGCGTGGACTCGCCGGCCTTGTCGTAGCCGCCCTCCTTCTCCGCCGTCGCGTCGATCTCGATCTTCGGACCTTCCTCGCCGGCCTTCAGCGGGTGGTCGCGCAGGATGATGTACGCGGTCATGGTCTTGGCGACCGAGCCGATGGCGACCGGCTTCTGCTCGCCGAAGTGGTCCATCGTGCCGACGCCGTCCACGTCCATCCAGCCCTGGCCCTCGTCGGGCCACGGCAGCTTCACCTGGTCGCCTTGGAAGGTGTAGGTGTCCTCAGCGGTCAGCGCGAAGGCGGGGCCGGGCAGCGGGCGCACGGCCTGCACGACCGCAAAGACGATCAGCAGGAGGATGACCAGCGGGGTCCAGATCTTGACGCGGCGCACCGCGGTGCGCAGCGGGGTCTCCGGGGGCGGCGGAGTGTTCGTCAGCTCGGCCAGCAGGTCCAGCGGCGGCCTGGGAGGCAGCGGCTGCTGGGTGGTGCGCTCGGGGCCGACCTGAGGGACGGCGGCCGTGGCGTCCGCGGGTACGGGCTTGGACGTGGGCGTGTCCGACTGCGCGGGCTGCGGCTTGCGGGGCTGCGCGGTGTCGTGCCGCTTGAGCGCGACGAACTTGCTGGTCCGCTCGGCGTCGGTCTCGGGCGCCCGCTTCTTGTCGCCGCCCAGCTTGAGCATGGTCGTGGGCTGGTCGACCTGGGGCTTGGCGGCGCCGCCGATCTTCAGCATGGTGGTGGGCTGGTCCACGGGCGGCTTCTCGTCCGGGGCCACCCCCTCCGAGCCGCTGTCGCCGGCTTCGGGGTCGTCGTCCTCCGCGGCCTCATCGGCTTCGGCACGCTTGCCGTCATCGGAGCCCTTGGCGCCGCCGTCACGCTTGGCGTCGCCGTCATCGTCGGCGTCGTCGGCGTCCTCGGCGTCCTCGGCGTCGTCAACGTCGGTGTCGGGCCCCTCGGCGTCAGCCTCGGGCTCAGCGCCGTCCTTCGTGCGCTCGGCAGCCTCAGGGGCGGCCCCGGCCTCGGAACGCTTGGCGTCGGCGGCCTCGTCGGCGTCCTCCGCGTCGGAAGCGTCCACCGCGGCCTCATCGGCGGCCTCGGGCTCAGCCTCGGCCTTCCCACGCGCGGCGTCCTCGGGCCCCTCGGCGTCGGCCTCCGGCGCGACCCCGGCCTTCGTAGGCTCGGCGTCGTCGTCGGCCTCGTCGGCGTCCGCCGCGTCGGAAGCGTCCACCGCGGCGTCGTCGGCGGTCTCGGACTCAGCCCCGGCCTTCCCACGCGCGGCGTCCTCGGCCCCCTCGGCGTCGGCCTCCGGCGCGCCCCCGGCCTTCGTAGGCTCGGCGGCCTCGTCGGCGTCCTCCGCGTCGGAAGCGTCCACCGCGGCGTCGTCAGCTGCCTCGGACTCAGCCCCGGCCCTCCCCCGCGCGGCGTCCTCGGCCCCCTCGGCGTCGGCCTCCGGCGCGCCCCCGGGCTTCCCACGCTCGGCGCCGTCGGCGTCCTCGCCCTCGGCGTCCTCGCCCTCGGCGTCCTCGCCCTCGGCGTCCTCCGCGTCGGAAGCGACCGTGGCCTCGTCGGCGGCCCGGGACTCGGCCCCGGCCTCCCCGCGCGCGGCTGCCTCCCCGCCAGAGGCGCCCTCCGAGGCCTCAGCCTCGGTGTCGGCGTCGGCATCGGCGTCCTCGGTCCCAGACACGGCCCCCGCGCCCTCCGCGCGCTTCTCGTCGTCCCCGGAGTCCACCCACGCGGCCACCGCCGCACGCAGGCGCGCGTCACCCGCCGCCCCGGCCCCGTCACCGTCGGCGCCGGCCTCTGCGGCAGCGCCCTCAGTGTCATCGGCATCGTCAGCGTCGTCGGTGTCATCGGCGTCGGCGGTCTTCGCCGTCGTCTTCACGTCCCGCGTCGAAAGCACCCGAGTGGCCGTATCGACCCCGCCGCGCCCCTCGGAGCCACCTGCCGAGCCCAACTCACGGGACTCCGCCGACTCACCGGACTCCCCCGTCAGCGCGAGCCGCGGGTCGCGGGCCTCGTTCCTGGACTCGGGAACCGGACCCGCGCTCCCCGACGTCTTTTGTACCGACGACTCGCGCTGCTTCGACCTGTCGGGGGACTCGCCCGCCACCGATGCCTCCTCATGTGCCGCACGCCCAACGTGCCGCTACCGAACCGTGAATCACGATCTGAACCGCCACCCGGACGACGCAGTCGGACCCTTGGCCGTACCACTGTCCGAACCATGTACCAGTGTCCTGTTGTACGGACCAAACTCATGCGGTAGACGAGAACGACATACCTACCGGTTCCCTTACGAACCGGTCACGCACCCTCGACAGACCAATGTGAGAGGGGTCACCCTGTCATTCATCCACGCGGGGAGGCATGGATGGGCAGGAGCCGCAGAACAATTCCGGAGGAGCTTCTGTTGCTGGCACTGGACCCGGCCACGGGTACCACTGCACAGCCGCAGTCGCTCGACCTAGGTCTGGCCGGAGCACAGCTAGTGGAGCTGGCGCTGGCCGGACGGATAGCCCCAGACGGGGATCGTATCGCCGTGGTGGCGCCACGGCCGACAGGAGATCCAACCCTGGACTGCGCGTTGGAGTTGCTGCGAAGGCGCGGCGCTCCGGTACGGGCCGTCCACTGGATCGGCGGGCCGCGTCTCGGGCTCCGCCAGACCTACCTCTCGCATCTGGAGCGGTGCGGCATGGTGCACGCCGTGGCCGGCCAGATGTGCGGGGTGCTGCCGACGACTCGCTACCAGGCGACGGACACCGCCATCAGCCGGGAGATCAGGGCCCGGCTGGACTCGGCGATCCGCACCGGCGTACCGCCGGACCCGCGGACGGCGGCGCTCGCCGCGCTGGCGCACGCGGTCGGCCTCGGCAAGCACCTGTACCCCGGCAACGAGGGGCGGTCGTCACGGTCCCGGCTCAGGGACCTGATCCGGCACGACCCCATGGGCGGCCTCGTGGCGCACGCCGTGATGGACGTCCAGAACGGCGTGGCGGCACAGCCACGCCGCAGCGCGGCCTCGGCCGGCCGCCAGGGCGGGGCGGGCACCAGGCCCGCGGCGGAACCCGCTCGCGGCGTTCCGATGCAGCCACGCCACGGTTCCATGGCCCGTGCCGTGGCCCACTGAGCCGCACCGTACAGAACAACGCCGCACCGCAGTCCCCAGCCCCGGAGCGACGGTCCGGGAGCCGCAGGATCGACATGGGCGGCGGGAACGTACACCTCGTACGCCTCCCGCCGCCCATCCGGCCATGTCCGGGTGCGGAGTACGTGCCCGAACTGACGTGTACTCGCTGCATATCCGGCGTTTTCCAGCGGTAGTAAGCACCTTGGTGGCAGTCTGCTCAGCAGCAGATACGCAAAGTAGAGGCATGCGGCCGGAGGTGCACGTCCCGTGGCGTCCAATGTCAATCCCACTGTCAGGCGGCGCCGGCTGGGCCAGGAGTTGCGCAGGCTGCGCGAACTCAAGGGCATGACGGCCGAGGAGGTGGCCGAGCGACTGCTGGTGTCGCAGTCGAAGATCAGCCGCCTGGAGAACGGCCGGCGCAGCATCAGCCAGCGCGACGTGCGCGATCTGTGCGGGGTCTACGAGGTGGAGGACCACCGGATCGTCGACTCGCTGATGCAGATGGCCAAGGACTCGCGCCAGCAGGGCTGGTGGCACTCCTTCGGCGACATCCCCTACAGCGTCTACATCGGCCTGGAGACGGACGCGGCGAGCCTGCGGATCTACGACCCTCAGGTCGTTCCTGGGCTGCTTCAGACCCGCCAGTACGCGGAGGCGTTGATCGCCGGTGCACTGCCGGAGACCGCGCCCGCCGACATCGAGAAGCGGGTGCAGGTCAGAATGCGCCGGCAGGAACGAATCTCCGCCGCCGAGAACCCGTTGCGGCTGTGGACGGTCCTGGACGAGGCCGCCCTGCGCCGGATCGTCGGCAGCCCCGCCCTGATGCGGGAGCAGTTGGAGCACCTGGTCGAGCAGTCCCGACTGCCGCACGTGACCGTGCAGGTCATCCCCTTCGACATGGGCGCGCACCCGGGCCTCAACGGCCAGTACGCGATCCTGGAGTTCCCGGACACGGCGGACTCCAGCGTCGTCTACATCGAGGGCGTCACCAGCGACCTGTATCTGGAGAAGGCGAACGACGTCCAGAAGTACAGCGTGATGTACGAGCACCTGCGGGCGCAGGCCCTGAACGTGGAGCAGTCACGTCAATTCATCGCGAATATCGCCAAGGAGACCGCGCGCTGAGTGCTGCAGCTCGAAGGTGCCGAACCGTACACCTTCACCAAGCCAAGGCGGAAGACTGCCTTGGAATATGCCATCCGTAAGGATGAATCGTCACTTCGGACTTGGAGTGCGGCGGGTAGCGTCGATCACGCCATCAGCACAACGTTGGCGTAAACCACTCCACTCGCAATCCGGAGCAGAAATGGCAATTCGTCAGGGCGTCACGGAGACGTGGACCAAGTCCTCGTACTCCACGGGCAACGGCGCGTGCGTCGAAGTCAAGTCACCGGTGGTCGCGGCCATGGCGGTCCGGGACTCCAAGGTCCCCGCGGGCCCGGTGCTCGGCTTCCGCGCCGACACGTGGAACACCTTCGTGGCGTCAGTCAAGGCTTGAGAAAACGACACAACCGCACGACAACTGCAACAAGCGCCAATTGATGAGCCCTCTCGACGAGTTCGCCGTCCTTGCCGAGGGGGCTCCGCTTGTGCCCGGACCCATCCGATCCGCTTTCACGTACATGAACCAAGGCCGGCAAGCGGAACATCCAACGGCGGAATGCTCAACCAGGCGCAGCGGTACATGGCCACCGCGTCCGCCCGTGAGGCCACCCGATCCGCGCGGCTCTCCGCCGTCCTGTGGCTGGTCTGGCCACTCGTCCTGTTCTTCCCGATGTGGATGTCGCCGCTGCTGGTCCACGCGCAGAAGCCGGACGGCTCCGACTCCTACGCCCTGATGACCGAGCAGTTGCTGCCGCACGGCCTGCTGGGCCTGGTGATCGTCGGCTTCTTCTCGCACACGATGGCCATGTGCTCCTCCGACGCCAACGCCATCGCGGCCGTCTTCACCCGGGACATCGCACCCGTCGTCTCCGCGCGGGCACGGGCCTGGAACCAGCGCAGCGGACTCGTCGCCGCCCGGCTGACCACGGTGGTCTTCCTCGCGCTGTCCATGGCGGTGGCCACCCAGGTCAACTCGCCGACGTTCAAGGACATCATCACCGTCGTCATCAAGTGGGTCGCCGGTCTCATGGGACCGATCGCCATCCCGATGATGCTGGGTCTGCTCCGCCCGTTCCGCCGGTCCGGTCCGACGGCGGCGCTCACCAGCTGGGCGGCGGGCCTGCTGGCCTTCTGGCTGGTGAACTACCCGATCAACTGGAACGTCGACGGCGGCGTGCCGTTGCAGTACCAGGTGTCGGTGCCGCTCGCCGTCTCGCTGGTCCTCTACATCGGCATCGGGTTCGTCAAGCCGGAGGACACACCGGAACGGCTCGCGATCATCGAGAAGGTCAACACGGACGGGGACGGCGACCTGGCGGCGGCCGCGGTACCGGCTCCGGCGGGCGCGGGCGACGACGTGGTGGGGAAGCAGCCGTAGCGGCGCGCGGCCCGGGCGGCTACCGGGCCCCGCGCGGATAGCGTGCCAGCCACCCCGGGGAGGACCCTGTGGGCCCGTGCAGTGCGGGCCCCTGGGTCATCTCCATCGCGAAGTCGTCCGCCAGGACCAGCAGAGTGGGACGGCCCTCCAGCTCGGCCAGCCAGCCCGGCGGGAGGGCCGTCTCTCCGTGCAGGGCGCCGAGCAGCCCGCCGGTGAGGGCGCCGGCCGCGCCGGAGGACCTGCCGTGGTTCACCGCCAGGCACAGCCCGTGGCGTACGTCCTCGCTCACCAGCGCGCAGTACACGGACACGGCGAGCAGCCCCTCCGCCGCCCCCTCCCCCGCCAGCTCCTCCACCCGGTCCGGGGTCGGCATGCCCTGCCGTACCGTGCCCAGCGCGCGCTGGAGGGCGTCCGACACCGGCTGGTGGCCGGGGCACACGGCGAGCAGTGCCAGCGACTTCTGCACGGCGCCGTCGAGACCGTCGCCGCGGGCGAGGGCGTGCACGATCACGGCGTAGGCGCCGGCGGCGAGGCAGGCGGTGGGGTGCCCGTGGGTCTGCGCCGCGCACTCGACGGCGAGCTGCAGGACGAGCTGCGGCTCCCAGCCGACGAGAAGCCCGAAGGGCGCCGACCGGGCGACCGCCTCCGGACCGGCCTCGGCGGGGTTCTTGGGCGCCTCCAGGGTGCCCATGGTGTCGTCCCCGAACCCGATCAGCAGCGGCCGGCTGGGGCTCCGCCGGGCGTACAGCCACTCCTCGCGGGCCAGCCAGCCGTCGTCCTTGCGCCGCTCGTCGGGCCCCCAGTCCCGCTGGGTGGCGGCCCACCGCAGGTACGCGCGGTGCACATCGGTGGGCGGATGCCAGGCCCCGGTGTCGCGGCGCACCTGCGCGCGGATGAGCCCGTCGACGGAGAACAGGGTGAGCTGCGTGAAGTGCGTGACGGCACCGCGGCGGCCGTGGGCGGGCTCGAGATCGCGGATCCCCTCGGGTCCGTGGGCCTCCCGGATCGCTCCGAGGTCCAGGGACTCCACCGGCGCACCGAGGGCGTCCCCCACGGCCACCCCGAGCAACGTCCCGCGCACCCGACTCCGGAAGTCCTGCTGCTCGCCACGCCCCCAGACGACCCCGGACGTCGCACCCACGCTGAGACCTCCCCGGCAGTTACCCGTCCGTACGCCCAACAGTTCAGCACTGTAATCGAACAGGGATGGTCAGTTGGGGGGACGGAAAGGTAGGGAATTTGTGATGGGCGCGATCCCGAAAGATCGTTTTCAGCCGTACCAGGTCACGTTGCACACGTAGACGCACTCGTGGCGCGGCACTGGCAGAAAGCTGACGAACCCACGACCGCCGAGAATGTCGAATTCACGCAGCCCGCCTTCCCGGTCGAAGGGCCTGCCGACCTTCACCGAGTCATGGCCGAGCGCAGCCAACTCGGTGACGATCCGCTCCACCTCGGCGACCACGCCCGGTGGTAGTCCATCCGTGACGTACGCGGCACTGGGGTTGTAGTCCCACGCCCAGTCCGTCACAACCCGGCCTCCGCCTCAGCCGCCTCCCGAATGGTTCGGATCTCGGCGATGGCCTGAGCCGGGTCCTGCTCTCCCGCGTCCACAATCCGTTCCAGCTCACGCAGCCGGACGGCGCGCTCCGGGTGCCGTTCGATCGCCACGAATACCGCCCAGGAGTGCACGAAGGCTCTCAGCGGCGCAAGGCTCTGTGTCTGCTGCGCGTTCGTCGTGGCTTCGAACAGGTGCTGCGTGAGGACGGGGATCCGGCTCGGAGCGATGCGCGCGACTGCCGCCCGCAGCGCGTCCGGCGTGAGCTCGGGCATGGGGATCAGCGGTCCGTACGGGCCGTCAGTCTGAGCGCTCACGGTGACCTCCGGTACTGGTGCGTCGGTCCTCGTACGGTACCGGTGTGGCCGGTGGCGCGACGCAGAGGCAGTGCTTGGCATCCGGCTCATCTCTGGGTCTCCCTACGCGGCTGCGGTGGACGGGCGGCAGTCTCTGCAGCGGCCTGGTTCTGGGGACCTGAACGCTCTCTCGCAGCCGTCGCAGGTCCGAAGCGGAGCCGGGCGGAGAGCGGTCGCGGGGGGGTGGTGGGGCAGCGGGGAGGGGTGCGGCAGGAGGGAGGCCAGGCGGTGGGCCAGGAACGCCGTCGGGTGCTTGATCGGGTCCTGAGGCAGGCCCGCCGTGAGCGTTCGCGCCACGGCCGTGGGCGGTACGCCCCGCCCCAGCCACTCGGAGACCGCCGGTGCCAGCCGGTGTACGTCCCGCTCGGTGAGGAGCAGGCGGGAGTCATGGGCGCGGAGGCCGGCGAGCAGGTCGTTCGCCGCGCGGGGTGCGGGGCCGAGGCGGCGGGGGGCCCGGGCAGGGCGCCCGGGCGGTCGGGCTCGGCGGTCCGGGCGGCTTCGGCGCGTCGCGGCTTGTTGTACGAGGTCGTGCGGGTCGTCATTCGGCCCGATTGAAGACGCTGCTTGGCGCGTGAGAGGTAGCCGTGTTCCTCCAGCTCCCGCAGGGCGGCGGCAATCCGGATCTCTCCCTCGGGGAACTTCCCGGCCAGCGTCTTGATCCCGATAGGGGTGCCCTTCGGCAGCGACTGGATGTGCACCGCCAGGCCGATCGCCCTCAGGGACAACTCGGCGTGCTGGGCCAGATGGTTGCCGACCACCGTGAAGTTCTCGTGGTGGGGTTCGTTCATGTGGATGACGCCGCCGGAATGGCCGGACTTGGCGCGTGCGGGCGCGTTAGGGTGCTGATCAGTCATCGGAAAGCGGCTGCTTCCTTCCAGTCATCGGGAAGCGGCTCTTCCCGATGATCAGGCCCTCGCAGTGGGATGGCAGTCCCCGCGAGGGCCGATGCATGTGTGCGGTTGGTGGGACAGACGCTGCACCACGTTCACCTCGCCACGCCAGCCGAGCGGGGCATATTCACTCCGCCGGGTGATCGACGGGGGCGGTGGGGGCGGGTTCGGTTCTTTCCCCGGTTCTTTGGTCTTTGGCGTCGGGCGCGGCCGGGTCACCGATCTCCGCGACGCGGTGCGAGTTCGGCCCAGACCGTCTTGCCGTGGGCGGGTGCCTCGGTGACGCCCCAGCGGTCGGCGAGCGCGGCCACCAGCAGCAGGCCCCGCCCCGACTCCGCGTCCGCCGCCACCGGGTCCGCGATCCTCGGGAGCCGGTCACCGCGCGCGTCGGTCACCTCGATACGCAGGACGCCGTCCCCGTGCAGCCTCAGCGCGAGCCGGAAGTCCCGCCCCCTGACCCGCCCGTGGAATGCCGCGTTCGCCGCCAGCTCCGCCACGATCTGTGCCGGATCGGCCAAGTCCAGTCCCCAGTCGTCCAATTGGCGCTCGGCCAGCAGGCGAGCCAGTCGCGCACCTCTGCGCGTCGCGGAGAGCTGCACGGCGAAGTGGGCCAACGGAGCAGCGATCGGGAGGGACAATTTCTTACTCATGTCACCCAGAGTCGTCATCTGTCCCTACGCTGAACAGCCATCACCTCGGTACGCAACGCGACTGTACGAACGCGGGGCGGAGTCGTCCGGCTCGTACGTCGGGAGGGGAAGGCATGGAGGACGAAGAGGCCGAGGCCGTACTCAGGACGGTCGGCCGGCAGATCAAGATGTGGCGGGAAGCCGCCGGGCTCAAGCAGGCCGAACTCGGCGCCGCCATCGGGTACGGCGACGAGATGGTCTCGTCCGTCGAGCGCGGACGCCGCATCCCCAAGCCCGACTTCCTCGACAAGGCCGACGAGGTGCTCGGCGCGGGCGGGAAGCTGTCGGTGATGAAGGCGGATGTGGAGCGGGCGCGGTACCCGAAAAAGGTACGGGACTTGACGAAGCTGGAGGGCGAGGCGGTCGAGTTGGGGGCCTACGACAATCAGCAGATCCACGGTCTGTTGCAGACTCCGGCGTACGCCCAAGCGCTGTATGCGATGCGTCGCCCCGCGTACACGGAGGACGAGATCGAGCGCCACGTCGCCGCGCGTATGGCCCGCAAGACCGTGTTCGAACGAGTGCCCCGGCCGCTCATCACCTTTGTCCAGGAGGAGGTGACGCTGCGGCGGCCGATCGGCGGCAGAATGGTTCTGCGGCAGCAACTCGAACGCCTACTGGACATCGGTCAGTTGCGGCACGCCTCGGTACAGGTGATGCCCACGGACCGTGAGGACCACGCAGGCATGGCCGGACCGCTGCGGCTCCTGAAGCTCCGGGACGGCAAGACACTGGGGCATTGGGAGGCCCAGTTGCACAGCCGGGTGATCAGTGACCCGAGAGAGGCCCAGATCCTGGATATGCGCTATGGAATGATCCGTGCGCAGGCCCTCTCACCTCGGGAGTCGCTGTCCTTCATCGAGAAGATTCTGGGAGAAGAGACATGACCACCACGCTCAACTGGTTCAAGAGCAGCTACAGCAGCAACGACGGACCTGATTGCGTCGAGGTCGCCATAGCCACCCCCGCCCCCTCCCCCACCACCGTCCACGTCCGTGACTCCAAGGACCGGGACGGTGCGCGGCTCGCGTTCGGGGGCGCGTCCTGGAGCGCGTTCGTCGAGGGTGTCGCTATTTGACGACCTCGACCCTCGTGCCCTTGGCCGCGAAGGTCCACAGGGCCGTGCCGTCGGGCTTGCCCATGCGGATGCCGCCCGTCTTGGCGTCGGCGGCGGCCGGTGGGGGTGAGGCACCGTCCACGGCGTTGCTGAAGGCGATGAAGACGCCGGACTTGCCCGCGAAGTACATGATGTGCTCGATCTGGACGCCGTCCGAGCCGGTGGTCGACGGGACGTCGCTCTTGGAGATCACGTAGGCGCCCGGGTCGGGGCTCACCGTGCCCGGCCAGACCGGGAAGGTGCGGATGGGTTTGTCGCTCTCGTCGACCAGCCACACCCGCTTCTGGGCGAGGGCGTAGACGATCCGGTGGCCCACGCCCGAGTCGGCCGGGACAGCCGGCGGGGCCGGGGGCTTGGGCTTGGCGGAGGGGCTTGCGCTTGCCGAGGGGGCGGGTCGTTGGTGAGCCGTCGCGGCCGTGGGGTGGGGACCCTGGTCGGCCTTCACCGCCAGTACGGCCACTGCCGCGACCGCTCCCACGGTCAGGCCGCTGACCCAGGCCCACGAAGGTATTCGGGCCGCCATGGGCACGCATCTCCTCGGCTGCTACTCGACCCCTCCAGCGGGGGTCGGATCATCGTACTGTGAGCTGCGTCTTCCTCGGTTCAATCCAGAACCGGCAGCAGGTCCGGCAGGTGACCGTCCGACGCGGCCGCCGCCCGCCGCCGTTCCTCCGGGACCTCGCCGTAGAGCGTGGTCCTCGGCTTCGCCGGGCGTCCGGCCGCCGCCGCCACCGCGATCAGGTCCTTGACGGACTTGTACGAGCCGTAGGAGGAGCCGGCCATGCGGGAGATCGTCTCCTCCATCAGCGTGCCGCCGAGGTCGTTCGCGCCGGAGCGGAGCATTTCGGCGGCGCCCGCCTCGCCCAGCTTCACCCAGCTCGTCTGGATGTTGGGGATCCAGGGGTGCAGCAGGAGGCGCGCCATCGCCGTGACCGCCCTGTTGTCCCGTACGGAGGGGCCGGGCCTGGCGATGCCCGCCAGGTACACCGGGGCGTTGGTGTGGATGAAGGGGAGCGTGACGAACTCCGTGAAGCCGCCGGTCTGCTGCTGGATGCGGGCCAGGGTGCGCAGGTGGCCGAGCCAGTGGCGGGGTTGGTCCACGTGGCCGTACATCATCGTCGACGAGGAGCGGATGCCCAGTTCGTGGGCGGTCGTCACGACCTCGATCCAGGTGGCCGTGGGCAGTTTGCCCTTGGTCAGGACCCAGCGGACCTCGTCGTCGAGGATCTCCGCCGCCGTCCCGGGGATGCTGTCCAGGCCCGCCGCCCCGGCCTCGGTCAGCCACTCGCGGATGGACATGCCGGTGCGGGTGGCGCCGTTGACGACCTCCATCGGGGAGAAGGCGTGCACGTGCATGCCGGGGATGCGTTCCTTCACCGCCCGCGCGATGTCGAAGTAGGCCGTGCCCGGCAGGTCGGGGTGGATGCCGCCCTGCATGCAGACCTCCACCGCGCCGACGTCCCAGGCCTGCTGGGCTCGGTCGGCGACCTGGTCCAGAGACAGGGTGTAGGCGTCCGCGTCGGTGCGGCGCTGGGCGAACGCGCAGAAACGGCAGCCGGTGTAGCAGACGTTGGTGAAGTTGATGTTCCGCGTCACGATGTACGTGACGTCCTCGCCCACCACCGATTTGCGGACGTCGTCCGCGATCCGGCAGAGCGCGTCCAGGGCCGGGCCGTCCGCGTGCAGCAGCGCCAGGGCCTCGTCGTCGGTCAGCTTCGTCGGGTCGTCGGCGGCCGTGCGCAGGGCCTGCCGTACATCCGTGTCGACGCGCTCCGGGGCCATGCCGGGGGCGGCCGCCTCGCGCAGGGCGCCCCAGTCGCCGTACACCTCGTCGAAGTCGCCGCGGCAGTCGGCGGTGCGGCCGTCGGTGTCGATGGTGCGGTGCAGGTCGGTGCGGCCGGTGGCGGTGAAGGCCTCGTCCGGCTCCTGCCAGGGGCGGCCCTCGGCCACCGCGTCCGGGCGGGCCAGGCCCGTCTCGGGGTCGGCCAGGGCGCGGACGTGCGGCAGCAGCCGCGGGTCGAGCCAGGGCTCGCCGCGGGTGACGAACTCCGGGTAGACGCAGAGCCGTTCGCGCAGCTCGAAGCCCGCCGCGGCCGACTTCTCGGCGAGTTGCTCGATCCGGGGCCAGGGGCGCTCGGGGTTGACGTGGTCGATGGTGAGCGGGGAGACGCCGCCCCAGTCGTCGATACCGGCGCCGATGAGCCGTTCGTACTCGGCGTCCACCAGGTTGGGCGGGGCCTGGAGGCAGGCGGACGGTCCCATGATGTGGCGGGCGACGGCCACCGTGGCGACCAGTTCGTCGAGTTCGGCGTCGGGCATGCCGCGCATGGCCGTGTCCGGCTTGGCGCGGAAGTTCTGGATGATCAGTTCCTGGATGCCGTGGTGGGCGCGGGCGACCCTGCGCAGCGCGAACAGGGACTCGGCGCGCTCCTCGTACGTCTCGCCGATGCCGATCAGGATCCCGGAGGTGAAGGGGACGGAGGAGCGGCCGGCGTCCTCCAGCACCCGCAGCCGCACGGCCGGTTCCTTGTCCGGTGAGCCGTGGTGCGGGCCGCCCGGCTCGGACCACAGCCGCCGCGCGGTCGTCTCCAGCATCATGCCCATCGACGGGGCGACGGGCTTGAGACGCTGGAAGTCCGTCCAGGTCATGACGCCCGGGTTGAGGTGCGGCAGCAGGCCGGTCTCCTCCAGGATGCGGATGGAGACGGCCCGTACGTAGGCGATGGTGTCGTCGTAGCCGTGCGCGTCGAGCCACTCGCGCGCTTCCGGCCAGCGGTCCTCCGGCTTGTCGCCGAGGGTGATCAGGGCTTCCTTGCAGCCGAGTTCGGCGCCTCGGCGGGCGATGTCGAGGACCTCGTCGGGGGACATGAACATCCCGTGTCCGGCGCGGCGCAGCTTGCCGGGCACGGTGACGAACGTGCAGTAGTGGCACTTGTCCCGGCACAGCCGGGTCAGCGGGATGAAGACGCTCTTGGAGTAGGTGATGACGCCGGGACGGCCGGCGGCCTCGAGACCGGCGTCCCGCACCCGGGCCGCGGAGGCGGCGAGATCCCGAAGGTGCTCACCCCGGGCCTGGAGCAGCACCGCCGCCTCGGCGACGTCGAGCGCGACCCCGTCCCGGGCACGTTTGAGGGCGCGACGCAGGGAGTTCTCGGTGGGGCCGGTTCCGGAGGTCGCGGAAGTCGTCATCCTTCGAGGATACGGTCGCGGTCACCAGGGCCGATCAAGGAAGGACCGGCAGGCGGCGCCGGTGGTCCGGCCGCGGACCCGGACGGCGCACTCCGGTCGTGACGGGTGCCTCCGCGGCGCCTACGTTGGGAGGCGTGACCTTCGCGAGCGGCGCCGGGACCGCGGACGGCGGGCAGGAGACCCGGACGATCCGGGGCACGCTGCCGCCGGGCGCCCCCGACTACGTGTACGTTCCCGTCGACGTCCCGGCCGGGGTGCGGGAGATCAGGGTCTCGTACACGTACGACAGGCCGGCCGTCCCCGTCGGCACCCCCGGCAACGCGCTGGACATCGGCATCTTCGACCAGCACGGCACCGAATCGGGCGGCCGGGGCTTTCGCGGCTGGTCGGGCGGGGCGCGCACGGAGTTCTTCATCCGCGCGGACGACGCGACACCGGGCTACGTCGCGAGGCCGGTCGACGCGGGTGTCTGGCACATCGCGCTCGGGCCCTACACGGTCGCGCCGCAGGGCCTGTCGTACGTGCTCGACGTCACCCTGACGCACGGCGTCCCGGGCGTGGCCGTACGGCCGGTGTACCCGCCGCAGTGGGCGAGGGGGCGGGGGCGGGCCTGGTACCGGGGGGACTGCCACATCCACTCCTGGCACTCGGACGGCCGTCGCACCCCCGCCGAGATCGCGGCGCGGGCCAGGGGGGCCGGGCTGGACTTCATCAACAGCTCGGACCACAACACCCACGCCTCCCATCCGCACTGGGCGGACCATGCGGGCGACGACCTGCTGATCATGCTGGGCGAGGAGGTGACGACGAGGAACGGCCACGTCCTGGCCCTCGGCACCGACCCCGGCACCTTCGTCGACTGGCGCTACCGGGCACGGGAGGGCCGCTTCGACCGCTTCGCCCGCGAGATCCGCCGCGCGGGCGGCCTGGTCGTGCCCGCCCATCCGCACGCCACCTGCGTCGGCTGCGCCTGGAAGTTCGGCTTCGGCGAGGCGGACGCGGTGGAGGTGTGGAACGGACCCTTCACGCCGGACGACGAGACAGCGGTGGCCGCGTGGGACGCCACGCTCGTGGCGGCGGCGCGGGAGGACCGGCGCTGGCTGCCCGCGATGGGCAGCAGCGACGCCCACCGGCCGCCGGACGCCGTGGGCCTGCCCCAGACGGTCGTCCTCGCCGACGACCTCACCCGGGAGGCGGTCCAGGACGGCATCCGCGCGGGCCGCTCGTACGTCGCCGAGTCCAGGAACGTGTCGCTCGCCTTCACCGCGACGGGGGCCGGGGACGAGCCGGCGGGCATCGGGGAGCGGCTGCGGGTGGCCGCGGACACCCCGGTGACGGTCCGCCTGGAGGCCTCCGGTGTGCCGCGCTGCTCGGTCCGCCTCGTGACCGACCAGGGGGTGCTCCTCACCAGCGACCCGTTCCCCGTGTCGGGCTCGGGGGTCGTCGAGTGGCGTACGACCCCGGCGTACGCGGCCTACGTGCGCGCGGAGGTGCGTCACGAGAATGCGGTGGGCCCGCTGCCCGGCGTGATGGCGGCGCTCACGAACCCGATCTTCCTGGGGCGTGCGTGACAGACTTGTCCGTATGTCCCGCTACGCCGACATCAAGCGCCGGGCCGTCACGACGTTCCAGCGGCGCGTCGCCAACCCGGTCCTGCGACGACTGCCGCTCCAGACGGTTCTGGAGACCACGGGCCGCGCCTCCGGCCTCCCCCGCCGTACACCGGTGGGCGGCCGCCGCGTCGGCGACTCCTTCTGGCTGGTCTCGGAGTTCGGGGAGCGCTCCCAGTACGTCCGCAACATTCGTGCCGACCCCGAGGTGCGGGTACGCATCCGTGGCCGTTGGTACGAGGGCACCGCGTATCCCCTTCCCGACGACGACCCCGTCGCCCGCCTGCGCGGCCTGCCCCGGCTGAACAGTACGGCGGTTCGGGCGCTGGGAACGGATCTGCTGACGGTGCGGGTGGGCCTGAGGGAACGCTGAGGCGGTCGGTCAGATCGGTGTGGCGAGCACCCTTCGGCGCGCGCAGAGAACGTGCGGAGAGGTTGTGTGGGCCGTGTGTCGTGGGTAGTGCGGGGCTGTGATCGCGGTCTCGGGAGCTGACGCATCTGCCGTGAACAAGGCAAACTGGCTCTGATTGTTGACGGTTCGGCAGGGGGCCAGGGGGCAGCAATGGAAGGTGTACCGCGGGTGCCTGAGCAGCGGGGTCCCGCGCGATCGGGGACACTGCGCTTCAGCGTGCTCGGTCCGGTGCGAGCCTGGCGCGGTGAGCAGCCCCTCCCCACCGGATCCCCGCAGCAACGCGCCCTGCTGGCCGCGCTGCTGCTGCGCGAGGGCCGCACCGCGACCGCGGCCGAGCTGATCGACGCGCTGTGGGGCGAGGAGCCACCGTCGCAGGCGCTGGCGGCGGTGCGGACGTACGCCTCCCGGTTGCGCAAGGCGCTGGACCCCGGGGTGCTGGTCAGCGAGTCCGGTGGATACGCCGTGCGCGGGCCGGGCGAGGGCGCGCTGGACCTGGCCGACGCGCAGGAGCACGCGGCCCGCGCCGACAAGGCCCGTTCGGCCGGGGACCTGTGCCGGGCGCGCGAGCTCCTGCGGCGGGCGCTCTCCCTGTGGGACGGGGAACCGCTGGCCGGCGTGCCCGGTCCGTACGCGGAGGCGCAGCGGGTGCGCCTGGAGGAGTGGCGCCTGCAACTCCTGGAGTCCTGCCTGGACATGGACCTCGAACAGGGCTGCCACGCGGAGGCCGTCTCGGAGCTGACCGCGCTGACGGCGGCGCACCCGCTGCGGGAGCGCCTGCGCGAGCTGCTGATGCTGGCGCTGTACCGCAGCGGCCGGCAGGCGGAGGCGCTGGCGGTGTACGCCGACACCAGACGCCTGCTGGCGGACGAGCTGGGCGTGGACCCCCGCCCCGGACTGCGCGAACTGCAACAGCGCATCCTCCAGGCCGACCCGGCCCTCGCCGAGCCGTCCTCCCCGGTGGCCGAACCGGCGGTGGTCGCGGTGCGCCCCGCGCAACTTCCGGCGACCGTGCCGGACTTCACGGGCCGCAGCTCCTTCGTGGCCGAGCTGAGCGAGGTGCTGGCGTCGGCCGAGGGGCGCGTGATGGCCGTGTCGGCGCTGGCCGGGATCGGCGGCGTGGGCAAGACGACGCTGGCCGTCCACGTGGCCCACCAGGCGCGGGCCGTCTTCCCGGACGGACAGTTGTACGTGGACCTCCAGGGCGCCGGCCCGAGAGCGGCGGAACCGGAGACGGTGCTGGGGTCCTTCCTGCGTGCCCTCGGCACGGCGGACTCGGCGATCCCGGACTCCCTGGAGGAACGCGCGGCCCTGTACCGGTCGGTGCTGGACGGCCGCCGGGTCCTGGTCCTGCTGGACAACGCGCGGGACGCGGCCCAGGTCAGGCCCTTGCTGCCGGGGACGGAGGGGTGCGCGGCCCTGGTCACGTCCCGGGTGCGGATGGTGGACCTGGCGGGCGCGCACCTGGTGGACCTGGACGTGATGAGCCCCGACGAGGCGCTGTCCCTGTTCACGAGGATCGTGGGCGAGGACCGGGTGGCGGGCGAGCGCGAGGCGGCCCTCGACGTGGTCGCCGCCTGCGGCTTCCTGCCCCTGGCCATCCGTATCGCGGCGTCCCGGCTGGCGGCGAGGAGGACCTGGACGGTCTCGGTCCTGGCGGCGAAACTCGCGGACGAGCGGCGGCGGTTGGACGAGCTCCAGGCGGGTGACCTGGCGGTGAAGGCGACGTTCGAGCTGGGCTACGGCCAGTTGGAGCCGGCCCAGGCCCGGGCGTTCCGCCTCCTGGGCCTGGCCGACGGCCCGGACATGTCCCTGGAGGCGGCGGCGGCCGTACTGGACCTGTCGGTGGACGACACCGAGGACGTGCTGGAGTCCCTGGTCGACACGTCGCTCCTGGAGTCGGCGGCCCCCGGCCGCTACCGCTTCCACGACCTGGTCCGCCTCTACGCCCGCGCCTGCGCGGAACGCGACGAACACCCGCCGGGCGAACGCGAGGCGGCGATGTCACGGCTGCTGGACTTCTACCTGGCCACGGCGGCCGGCGTCTACGCAATCGAACGGCCGGGGGACCGGCTGGTGGATCACCTGGAAAAAACGGCGTTTCCAGGCCTGCGGTTCAGCGATCGCCATGCGGCACGAGACTGGTTGTACGCGGAGGCCAACTGCCTTTTGGCCTGTGTGAGTCAGTCGGTCGGCAACAGCGGACTGCGCCGAGCCGTCGACCTGCTCTGGGCCGCGAAGGACCTGGCCGAGTCCGGTGCGAACGGCCTCGGCTACGGAGCAGCCGCGACAGCGGCCCGCGAAGCCGCGCAGGCCCGCGATGACGGCCGTGCCGAGGCCAGGGCGCGCATCACGCTGACCGAGGCACATCTGGTGGCCGGTCGCTTCGCGCAGGCCGACGAAGAGGCCAGGCATGCGGCATCGTTGATCGCCGACTTCGACGACGCGGCCCTGAACTGCTGGGTGCCGAATCACTGCGGCGTGATCGCGGTCTATCGGAACCGCCACGACGAAGGCGCCGCCTTCTTGCGGCAGGCCATCACCAACTTCCGCGTGGACGGGAACCTGGCGGGCGAGGCGAGCGCGCTGTGCAACCTCTCCCGGTCACACCTCGCCATGGGAGACACCGCGATCGCCATCGACCTCGCACAGCAGGGCGTCGACATCTACGACCGTCTGGGCCACACCCTGCGCGGTGCGAACGGACGCTACGCTCTCGGGCTCGCTCTGGCGCAGGCCGAGGAACTCGACGAGGCAGCAGAGCAGTTCACCCAAGCGCTCGGCGGATTCCGTGAAAGCCGACAGCGGCTCTGGGAGGGCATGACGATCTTCCGCCTCGCCGAGGTGGGTCTCGCCAAGAACAGGCCGGCGCAGGCCGCGGCCCTCGCAGAGCAGTCCCTTGCCATGCTGCGGGGAATCGGTGGCGACTGGCGTCGCGGCAACGTGCTGACCCTGCTGGGAAAGGCACTTCACCAGGTCGACCAGGTCGACCGTGCCAAAGCCTGCTGGCATGACGCGCTGTCGCTCTACGAGGCACTGGGGGCTGCCGAGGCGGCCGACATCAAGGAACTGCTTCTTCCCACGCGCACTGCCCAAAGCGTCCGTTGAGGCGTTCATCGTTTGTTTATGCCCTTACGGCACTCTCGTCCTATCAAGCCGTCGCGTCGGGGGGCAGACGGCTCGAATCGGGCCCGCCGCTAGGGTGAGCGGTCCCTACCAGTCCGTCCGGCGGCCCTCGGGGGAGTCGCCGGACGGGCCTCACGACCACAGAGCCACAGGAGTTGAACAACGATGGCGGAAGCGAAGAAGTCCGACGGCACCGTCAAGCCGCTCGACACCCACATCACGGACGCCCCGCTGAAGGACGACACCGTCAAGCCGCTCGACACCCACATCACCGACGAAAAGGCCTGACGGCCCTAACAAACGGGGGATCGGCCGCGGTGGCACCGAGGGGGAGCCACCGCGGCCGAAGTGTGTCGGCAGGTTCCTGCCAATTCCTGACGCGGGCGCTTCGAACTCAGGGCTGGGTCCGGCTGTATGCCGGTGCGTGGGCGGAGCCGGGAAGTGCCCCGGCCCTCGCCACACGGCTGCGGGCTGTGCAACTCGTCAGGCCACGACTCGTCGCCAGCCACGGCTCGGCAGCCGCGCTCTGGCGGATCGAAACGCTGGGCAGCAGCGCCGGAGCAACGCTGGAGTTCATCGACCCCGGACGCGCCGTGCACGGCAATGAAACGGGCGTGCGGGTGCATCGCATGCTCCTGGAGCGGGCCGAGGTGGTCGAGGGCTTGCACGGCCTCCGGTTCACCAGCGCGCGCCGCACGCTCACCGACCTCCTCCGGGCCGGCCCAAGGGACGACGCGATCGTCGCCGTGGACTCCGCGCTCGGGTATCGGAAGGTCGACGGTGCCCGCCGTCCACCGCTCACCGGCATGGCCTCCGTCGAGGCCACTCTGAAGGCCCGCTCCCGGGGTACGGCGCGGGCGAGAACCTGGCTGCTGCTGTGCGACCCACGCGCCGGTTCGCCGGCCGAGACGATCGCCCGGCTGCGCCTGCACGACGCCGGTCTCCACCCTGAGTCGCAAGCCGAGATCATCACCCCGGCCGGACGCCGCGTGCGCCTCGACTTCCTCTTCCGTGAGGCGGGACTTGCCGTGGAGATCGGGGGATACGCCTATCACGGCACCCGCGACTCCCACCGCCAGGACATCGCCCGCTTCAACCAGGTGCTCCAGTGCCCCGAGGTACGAAGCCTCCTCCGCTTCACCGCCGAAGACGTCTTCCACCGCCCATCGTTCATGATCGAGCAGATCCGCACAGCTCTGTCCACGAGCGCGAGGTAACTGCCCACAGGCAGAGCAGCAATTGGAGGATTTGGGCCAACCCACAGACCCGCGACCCCAGCTCACAGCTCCCAGCGGTGGCCCAAATCCTCCACTTGCCTCTCCGGACTTGGCCGGCGGCGGCCGCTCAACTCCGGGGCGAGGCCGTGGGGTCTGGTTCGCAGCGGGCGGCCGAGGGCAGGAAGGGTTCGCCGAGGGGTACTTCGGTGGTGGCCTTGCCCTTTGCGGGTACCGAGACCACCGGGGACGAGTTCTTCAGGAGTTGGGTGCCCTCGGTGTCGTAGAGGGTGACCCAGGCCTGGAAGTCGGCCTTGCTGTCGTTGGGGTTGGTGACCTCGACGGTCGCGTACGGCCTCTTCCGCGTCGCGCAGCCGATCAGCCTCACCGTGGCGTCCCGCAGGCCGCGGCTCTTGCCGGTGCCGCTGGGGGAAGTGGGTGTGGAGCGGTAGCCGGGACGGCGGTTGTAGGTGCCGCTGGTGCCGCCGGTGCCGCTGGTCCCGCCGTCGTCGTCCGAGTCGCCGTAAGAGCCGCTGGACGAGCCGCCGTACGGGCCGCTGGATGTCGAACTGTCGTGGTTCTGGTGCGAGTTGCTGCACCCGCCGCCACCGCCGCCGCCGTGTCGGCTGCGCCCGTGCCCATGTCCCTCGGAGAAGCCCGTCAGCGCGAGTACCACCACCGCCGACACCGCCGTGAACCTGATCCTGCGCCCACGCGTCTGCATGCGATCACCCTATCGGCGTAGCGGCGGCTCACCGGGACTCGCGTGGCGACGAACCCGCACGCCGAGTAGCGTCATCCGCGTGAGCGGTGACGAAAGCATCGCTGACCAGGACCGACGGCCGTCGTCGGAGGCCCTTTCCGTGTATCCCGTACGACGGCCGTCACCACACCGCCCTGGCGCGGATCAGGTGGTGCGGACGGTGCCCGTCCCCTTCTCCGCGTCCAGGGCGTACACGCAGCGGTCCTTGCTGCACGCGTACACGACCCCGTCCCTGACCACCGGGGAACCGGTGATCTCGCCGCCGGTGGCGAGCTTCCAGCGCAGCCGGCCGTCGTCGGCCTTGAGCGTGTACAGCAGGTGGTCGGTGGAGCCGAAGTGGATACGGCCCTCGGCGACCGCCGGGGAGCCGACGATCTCGCCGCCCGCCTGGAAACGCCACTTGGGCGTGCCGGTGACCGCGTCCAGGGTGTACAGGCCCCTGCCGCTGCCGACGTGGACGTGCCCGGCGGCGACCAGGACCGGGGCGACGGAGGCGCGGGACTCGGTGGCGATGCGCCAGCGGTCGCGGCCGTCGGTGGCGTCGAGGGCGTAGACGGTGCCGAGGTAGTCGGCGAGGTAGATGCCGCCGCCGCTCACCGCCGGGCCCGGCGCGAAGGCCGGCGGGCACAGGAAGACCGCGGGGGCCTCGAAGTGCCAGCGCACGTGGCCGCTCGCCACGTCCACGGCGAGCACACGGGCGCCGGCGCAGATGTAGACGTAGCCGTCGGGGGCCGGGGTGACGCGCACCGGCACGCCGCCGCAGGAGGCCGCGTCGCCGATCGGGTAGGACCAGCGCTCCTCGCCCGTGCGGGCCTCCAGGGCGCGCAGGCGGGCGTCCTGCCAGACGTACACGGTGCCGTCGTGGACGACGGGGCCGGCCTCGGGGGACTCGAAGTCGGTCTGGCAGCCGGCGATCTCCCACAGCTTCTGGCCGCCGGCGGCCTCCCAGGCCTGGACACCCCCGCCGCGGGTGCCGGTGACGACGGTGCCGCGGTCGGCCGTGAGGGAGTACACCCAGGAGTCCGTCTGCAAGCGCCACAGGTCGGCGCCCTCGCGGGCGTCCAGGGCGAACAGGGTGGGCCCGTCGGAGGCGTGCACCCGGCCGTCGGCGACCGCCATGGACCAGGCCACGTCGCGGGTCTTGAAGCGGCGGCGGCCGGTGGCCACGTCCAGGGCGTGCACCTCGAAGGAGGTGACGTAGACGAGGTCGTCGACGACGGACGGGGTGCCCCAGACGTCGTTGGACATACGGAAGCGCCACGGCCGCCAGCCGGCCGGGGTCTCCGGCGGCGCCGGCGGCAAGGCCGGTACGGCGGGTACGGCGGGGTCGGCGCCGTTGACGCCGGGGTGCGGTCTGGACCAGGTGGCGGCCAGGCCCGCCTCGGGCGGGGGCGCCTTGACGGCGGCGGCACGGGCGTCGGCGACGCGCGGACCGGGACCGATCGGCACCTGGGCGCCGGCCAGCCGCACGGGACCGGAGTCGGGGACGCCCACCGGCGCGGGCCCGGGCGGCGCCGGTACGGCCGGGCTGTGCGAGGGCGGGGGCGGTACGGGGAGCCGGCCGCCGCCGCGGGGGCCGGGCGCGGCGGGCTGCACGGCCAGGCGGCCGCCGCGGCGGGACTCGATGAGGCCGACGGCCGGCTCGGGCAGCCAGGCGGAGGCCGTACCGCTGTCGTCGGAGCCGGAGCCGAACAGATGGGGGGCGAGCTGGGCCTGGAGGTCGGCCGGCTTGGGCCGGCCGGTGGCCTCCATCTGCATGCACGACTCGATCAGCGGACGCAGCTCGTCCGGGAGCCCTTCCAGGTCGGGGCCCTCGCGCAGCAGCATGAAGACCGTCTCGACGGGGTTGGCGCCGTGGAAGGGCGGATGCCCGGTGGCGGCGAAGACCAGCATCGAGCCGAGCGAGAAGACATCGCTGGCGCCGGTGACGCTGCGCGAGTCCTTGGCCTGCTCCGGGGACATGTACGCGGGGGTGCCGACGGCGACGTTCGTCATGGTCAGCCGGGTGTTCGAGACCCCGGAGGCGATCCCGAAGTCGATCACCCGCGGCCCGTCCTCGACGACGAGGACGTTGGACGGCTTCAGGTCGCGGTGGACGAGCCCGGCGCCGTGGATGGACTGAAGCGCCTCGGCGACGCCCGCCGCCAGCCAGCGCACCGCCTGGGCCGGGAGCGGACCGCACTCGGTCACTATCTCCTCGAGGGAGGGCGCCGGGACGTAGGCGGTGGCCAGCCACGGCACCGCGGCGCGCGGGTCGGCGTCGACGACCGCGGCCGTGTAGAAGCCGGAGACCGCTCGCGCGGCCTCCACCTCACGTGTGAAGCGGACCCGGAACAGCTGGTCCTCGGCCAGCTCGGTCCGGACCGTCTTGATCGCCACGCGCCGGCCGGACGCCGAGCGCGCGAGATAGACCAGCCCCATGCCGCCGGCACCCAGCCGTCCCAGCACCTCGAACGGCCCGATCCGCCGCGGGTCGTGCTGCGTCAGCTGATCCACCACTTGCCTGCCACCTCCCCGTACGAGCCGCGCCACCCACATATGTACGCGACCCAAGTGCAGCGTCTCACCACCGCACCGCCGCGGCGGCACGCACCCTGATTCTTCCTGTCCGGCGCACAGGTTGCGAACCCGGCGACACATCGGGATGTCATGCCGCAAAACCCCCTCTTCCCGGCTGGGGGGCGGAATTCACCTCTCCAGTAGGGCGAAGGACGCCCCCTGATTGTCGGCGACGACGGCGACGGTTCCGTACGACGTCCCGAAGGGCGGCACCTGCACGCGCCCGCCGAGCCGGGCCACCGCGCCGAGGGCGGCCTCCGTCTCGGCGACCCGGAAGTGGACGAGGAAGTGCGGCGGCATCTCGGGCGGGAAGACGTCGGAGACGGCGGACCGGCCGAAGTCGGGCTCGGCACCCGGCCCGAACAGGGCGTCGTGGAACAGTCCGCCGTAGAAGTCGTTGGCGGCCTCGGTGTCGCGGGCGTAGAGCTGGGCCCAGGCGAAGGTGCCCGGCTCGTGGCGCCTGCCGAAGCCCTGGTGGCTGTCCGGCTGCCACAGCCCGAAGACGGCGCCCTCGGGATCGGCGGCGAGGGCGGCCGTGCCCAGGCCGTCGACCCGGGCGGGCGGCGTCACGACCTGCCCGCCGGCAGCCCGGATCCGCTCGGCCAGCGCCCGGGCGTCCGGGGTGGCGAAGTACACCGTCCAGACGGTGGGCATACGGCCGTCCGTCTTCGGCGAGAGCGCGGCGACGGGCTCCCCCTCCAGCCGGGCCGGTACGGATCCGCCGTACGTCTCCTCCGCGAAGCTCCACCCGAAGAGCTCACCGTAGAACCGCTTTCCCGCCTCGACGTCGGGAAGCTGCGCGTCCACCCAGCAGGGGATGCCCTCTGTGCTCGCGGATGCCCTGTTTTCGGCCATGTCGCCAAACTAGCCGGGTCCCGTGCGACCCGCAGACCAGGCACACCAGCCTCTCTGAGCCCACGCACCCCATTTGCACTCGGCCGAATCGCGCTCCGATCACTGCTCGGTAAGCTGACGACATGACAGGACAAGTGCGTACCGTCGACGGCCGCGTGGCCGGTCGACGTGGGCAGGCGACCCGGCAGAAGCTGCTCGACTGCCTCAGCGAGATGCTCAGCTCCTCCCCCTACCGGGACGTCAAGGTCATCGATGTCGCCAGGAAGGCGGGCACTTCGCCCGCGACCTTCTATCAATACTTCCCCGACGTCGAGGGCGCCGTTCTGGAGATCGCCGATCAAATGGCCGCCGAGGGCGCCGGATTGGCCGAGCTGCTGGAAGGCCGGTCGTGGACCGGCAAGTCCGGCTGGCAGACGGCGCAGGAACTCGTGGACGGGTTTCTCGAGTTCTGGCATCGCAACGACGCCATTCTGCGCGTGATCGATCTCGGCGCCGCCGAGGGCGACAAGCGCTTTTACAAGATCCGTATGAAGATCCTGAACTCCGTGAACAACTCCCTGACGGACTCGGTCACCGAACTCCAGTCCAAGGGACGGGTCGACAAGGATGTGAATCCGGCCGCGATCGCCGGTTCGCTGGTCGCGATGCTCGCGGCGGTCGCCTCGCACCAGAAAGGTTTCGTCTCGGGGGTGAAACAGGCCGACCTGAAGCCGAACCTGGCGCTCCTGGTCCACCTGGGCGTCACCGGCAGGAAGCCGACACGATAGCCCGCGCCCCGGCCTCGGACTCCCTCCAGGCCCCAAGTCCTGTCAGGCAGGCGGCGGTCCACCCAAGTGGACCGCCGCCTGCTGCGTTGGGGGGAGAACCGAACCACGCGGGGCGGGCCTGGAGCCGGCCGGGCTTGGGGGCGGCAGGGCTTGGAGACGACCGGGATTGGAGACGGCCGGGATTGGAGACGGCCGGGATTGGAGACGGCCGAACCTAAAGGCGGCCGAGCTTGGAGGCGACCGAGCCCAGCGACGGTCGGGCCCAAAGGCGGCCGAGCCCGGAAACGGTCGGACCCAAAGGCGACCGGGTCTGAAGGCGGCCGGGTCGGAGACGACCAGGCCCAGCGACGGTCGAACCCGAAGACAGCCGGACCCAGCGACGGTCGAGCCCAGCGACCGCCGCGCTCAGAGGCGGCCGGACCCAGCGACGACCGGGCCCTGAGACTGCCGGACCCGAAGATGGCCGAGCCCAGCGACGGTCGAGCCCAGCGACGGCCGGACCCACGGACAGCCGAGCCTAGAGACGGCCGGACCCAGCGACGGTCGAGCCCAAAGGCAGCGGGACCCGAAGACGACCGAGCCGACGACGGCCAAGCCCGAAGACAGCCGGACCCGAAGACGACCGAGCCGACGACGGCCAAGCCCGAAGACAGCCGGACCCGAAGACGGCCAAACCCAACGACCGCCGAGCCCGAAGACAGCCGGACCCGAAGACGGCCAAACCCAACGACCGCCGAGCCCGAAGACAGCCGGACCCGAAGACAGCCGGACCCGAAGACAGCCGGACCCGAAGACGGCCGGACCCGAAGACGGCCAAGCCCAGCGACGACCGAGCCCAGCGACCGCCAGGCTCAGAGACGGTCGGCCCTGAGGCGGTCGGGCGCTGAGGCGGTCGGGCCCTGCGGTGGTCGGGGCTAGGCGTGGTCGAGCCAGAGCACGATGCCCGTCAGGTTGTGGAGGACGGCCGCGACGCCCGCGCGGACGGCGGCCGCGCAGCGCCCGGCGGTGAACGACTCCGGGTCGTACGTCGAGGACATGCCGAGGCCCTCGCCCCGGAACGACGCACCCGACCAGTCGACCGCCGTCACATTGTGGGTGGGCTCGGCCAGCTCCGCGCCGACGACGAGGAACTCCTGCGACAGATGGCTCGCGGTGACCACGGTGAGGGGATCGACGAGATCGTTGCCCGCGCTGATGACGAGGTCCGGGCCCATGTCGATGGCCCTGCCGATGCCGGGAACGAGGTCGTGGGGGCCGTCCGCGGTCACCGTCCTGAGATCGACGTGCTCGCTCGCGGCCCAGTCCTCGACCGCTGACGCCAGGGCCCTGGTCGGACGGTCGTCGCCCGCGGTGAGCAGCACCACGCGGTAGCCCTTCGGCGGGTGCACCCCCTTCCAGGAACCGGGCCGCGGCGTGACCGTGGCCTCCGGGGTGGGCGGGGCGGAGGGGTCGGTGAACCCCGCGCCGAGCATGCCGACGGCGGTGGGCTTCGCGTGCGGCCGTGACCAGTCGTCGCCGGAGCCGCATCCGGCGACCAGCGCGGCGACCGCGGCCAGCGTGGCAACGGCCCGAAGCGGGGAGCGCAAGGCGATCGTCCTCCGAGTGATGAGGGGGTGCGCCGCCATCCTGCTATCCCGGTCACCGCAGGTCGCCTCCGCGAGCGCCGTTGCGGGGCTTGTTTCTCAACGGTTCGCCGATGGGCCGGAGTTTGTTCACCGGTGACATGCACCGTGCACGGGAAACCTCAAGGAGCCACCATGTCATCACGGATCCGCCGCGCCCTCGTCGGGATCATCGCGGCGGTGATCGCTTTCCTGAGCCTCGGGCAACCGGCCTCCGCCCACGGCTTCTCGTCGGTCGTGTACGTCCACATCACGAACGGCGACGGCGGCCGCATACGCACGGTGCTGGAGCTGGAGTACGACCTCTTCGTCGTGTCCGCCGCCGACGCCGAGCACGACGATCCCCTCTTCCGGGCGGGCACCGCCGCGTTCGAGGCCGGGGACACCGAAGGACAGGCGGCGGCGCTCGACTCCCACGCGAAGTCGGCCGTCAGGTACGTCACCGAGCGCTTCTCGGTCGGCACCGGCGGCAAGGCCTGCACACCGTCCCGGGCCGGCGACTTCACGATCGGCCGGCGTGAGGGCGTGCCGTACGCCACCCTGCCCCTTGAGTGGGCCTGCCCCGAACAGGGCGGCGACCCCGAGGTGCGCAGCACGCTCTTCCCCGACTCCGAGGGCTATGTCCGCGGCACCCGGACGATCGCCACGTACGACCTCGCCGGCCTCTCCGGCAGCGCCGCGCTCGACGCCGACCATCCGTCCTTCTCGATCGGCCAGTCGTGGTACGAGCGGTTCTGGGAGTTCTTCCGCCTGGGCGCCGAGCACCTGCTGACCGGGGTCGACCACGTCCTGTTCCTGCTGGCGCTCATCGCCGGGTCCCGCCGCCTGCGCGAAATCGTGCTCGCGGCCACGAGTTTCACCCTGGCCCACTCGGTGACGTTCCTGCTCGCCGCCCTCGGTCTGGTGCACGTGCCGGAGCGGATCGTGGAGCCCGTGATCGCGCTGTCGATCGCCGTCGTCGCCGGCTGGCACCTGTGGCGGCTGCCGCGGCGCGGCGACCGGGCCGCCGCCCTTCCCGACCCGGCGGTTGAGGGCCCGTTGGGCCTGGACCGGGCCGGATGGCTGCGCCTCGGCGTCGTGTTCTGCTTCGGTCTCGTGCACGGCCTGGGTTTCGCGGGAGCGCTGGGGATCGACGAACCGTGGTCCTGGACCCTGCTGTGGTCCCTACTGGTGTTCAACGTCGGTATCGAAGCAGTGCAGTTGGGAATCATCGCGATCGTCTTCCCGCTGCTGGCGCTGCTGTACCGCCGTGCGCCGAGGGCAGGCCTCTGGGCGACCGGCGCACTGTGCGCGGGCGTGGCCGCCATGGGCCTGGTGTGGTTCGTGCAGCGGGTGCTCGAAGGCTGAGAACGGCCGAGAGCGGCCGAGAACTGCCCAGGTCTACCTCGAAGTTCAGCCAATCCCAAGATCACATTTGCGATTGATTTACCAAATCCGGAGACCTTGATGGCCTCCATTCCATGCACCTCCGTGCACTAAAGGAACGAATCTGATGATTTCGAGACCCTCCTCGCCGGCCTCCGGGTCGGCGCGGCGCCGCGTGGCCACTGGTGCCGCCGCGGCATTCCTGGGCCTGACCGTGGCCCTCGGCAGCGGCCTGGCCTCCCCCGTCCAGGCAGCCGAGACCAGCACGTTCACCGGCATCATCCTCGGCGTCGGCGCCAACGAGTCCCAGCGCACCGTGACCTGGTACTCCTCGGCCGACACCACGCAGAAGGTCCAGCTCGCCCCGGCGGCGCAGCTCGACAACGGAGGGTTCCCGGCCTCCGCCACCGTCTTCGACGCTCTCGGCGGCGAGAACATCTCCACCAGCGGCGGCTACAACCGCCACGCCACGCTCACCGGCCTCCAGGAGCACACGGCCTACTCCTACCGGGTCGGCTCCGAGGGCAACTGGTCCTCGACGTACACCTTCAAGACGCAGGACTTCAAGGGCGACTACGACTTCCTGTTCTTCGGCGACCCGCAGATCGGCTCGTCCGGCAACACCGCCAAGGACCAGGCCGGCTGGCAGGACACCCTGGACGTCGCGCTCGGGGCCAACCCGGACTCCGAGCTGCTGGTGTCGGGCGGCGACCACGTCGAGACCGCCAACACCGAGTCCCAGTGGAACGCCTTCCTCGCCCCCGACCAGCTTCGCCAGTACCCGTGGGCCGCCACCATCGGCAACCACGACGTCGGCGGCAAGGCGTACGAGCAGCACCTCTACACGCCGAACACCGACCGCTCGGCGCCGCTGTACTCGAACGGCAACCCGGCTTCCAACTCGTCGGGGGGCAACTACTGGTACATCTACAAGGATGTGCTGTTCATCGACATCAACAGCAACAGCTACGCCACCAGCCAGGGCGGCGGCGGCGACGCGGCGCACATCAACTACGTCACGGACGTCGTCAACAAGCACGGCTCCGAGGCCAAGTGGAAGGTGCTCGTCTTCCACCACGCGATGTACTCGCCGGCCTCGCACGCCAAGGACTCCGACGCCAAGGTCCGCCGCAACGACCTGCCGGCCGCCTTCTCCAAGCTGGGTGTCGACCTGGTGCTGGCCGGCCACGACCACGCCTACTCGCGCAGCTACCTGCTGAAGAACAGCGAGAAGCAGAACAAGGACGAGCAGCCCGGCGCCGCCGACGTGTACCCCGGTCCCGGCGGTGTGCTGTACGTGACGGCCAACTCGGCCTCGGGCTCGAAGTACTACGGCATCACCAAGCCGGACAGCAGCGGCACGAGCGGCGCGGGCAACGGTGCCGACCCGCTGAACCCTGGCAACTACTGGTTCAACTCGGTCCAGAACCAGGAGAACGTCCGCAGCTACGTCAAGGTCAAGGTCCGCAACGACAAGCTCGTCGTCGAGAACCTGCGCAGCGGCACCTGCGCGGCGCCGAACGCCGCGGTGGAGCTCAGCCAGGTCTCCTGCACCAACACGCCCTCCGGTCAGCCGGTCGGCTCGGTCGTCGACAAGGTCACCGTGCACCCGTACCACGGCGACGGCCAGGACATCCAGGTGAACGTCCCGAACGCGGCCCCGGGCGAGTTCGGCTGGACGATCGACGGCTACAACGGCCTGGTGGACCTCGGCACCGCCAAGGAGCACGACGGCGACTACTTCCAGGCCGGCGGCAAGATCAACCCGATCCTCGTGTCGGACAGCCGCCGCTCGCTCGCCCCGTGGTCGGTCTCGGCCAGCGTGGGTGACTTCAAGGACGCCGACAAGGTGTTCTCCGGTGCCTACCTCGGCTGGACGCCGAACGTGCTCCAGGACGGCGCCGGCGCCAAGGCCAGCGGGGAGGTGGCCTCCGGCTACGACGGCGGCACGGGTCTGTCCGTCTCGCGCGGGCTCGGCTGGGCCGACCAGGGCCACCCCAAGGGCAAGGCCAAGCTGGGCGCGGACCTGGATCTGAAGATCCCGGGCAGCGTCGACAAGGGCGCCTACCGCGCCACCCTCACGATCACTGCGCTGAGCAGCTGACCGTAACCGCTTGACCTGGGGTGGGCACCTTCCGGTGCCCACCCCCCTCCGCTCGCCCCAGACCCGCACCAGACCGCCCGAGGACCCCGAGATGCCCCTGCCCGCAACGCGCCGGAAGACCACGGTCACGGCCCTCGTCCGTACCGCCGCCCTGACCCTGCTCATGGCCTTCACCCTCACCGGGCTGCGGGCCACTCCGGCCGCGGCGGCGGGCGGCGACGTCACCTGGACGGTCAGGACGGCGCCGAACAGCTACGGTGCCGACCGGTCCAGCTTCAGCTACGCCGTGAACCCCGGTGGACGCGTCGAGGACGCCATGGTCGTCTCCAACCGCGGCAAGTCCCCGCTCACCCTGGCCGTCTACGCCGCCGACGGCTTCACGACCGACACCGGCCAGCTCGACCTGCTCACCAAGGACAAGAAGTCCGTCGGCGTCGGCGCCTGGGTCAACGCCGACCGCAGGAGCGTCGTGCTCCGGCCCGGCAAGTCCGTCCAGATCCCCTTCACGGTCACCGTTCCCGGCAACGCCACGCCCGGCGACTACGTGGGCGGCGTCCTGACCTCGCTGCGGCAGTCCGACGAGGCCGAGGGCATCAACGTGGACCGGCGCCTCGGCATCCGGGTCAAGCTGCGGGTCGGCGGCGACCTCAGGCCGAACCTGGCGGTCGAGAACCTGCGCGTGGACTACTCCGGCTCGGCCAACCCGTTCGCCGCCGGCGACGCCACCGTCACGTACACGATCCACAACACCGGCAACGCCATGCTCTCGGCCGGGCAGACGGTGTCGGTCGCGGGCCCGTTCGGATGGCTGCGGACCGAGGCGGGCAAGATCCCCTCGCCGCCGGAGCTGCTCCCGGGCGAGAGCTGGAAGGTGAAGGTGCCCGTGCACGGCGTGACGCCCGGCGTCAGCCTGACCGCGACCGCCACCCTCACTCCCCTGCTCACCGACGCGTCGGGCTCCACCACCTCGCTCGATCCGGTCCGGGCCACCGCGCACGGCTGGGCCGTCCCTTGGATGCTGCTGCTGATCCTCGTCCTGCTGATCGCGGTCATCGCCGGCGCGGTCGTCCGCGCCCGTCGCGGCCGGGCCCGGCGCAAGCTGCGCGAGGACGCCCGCGTGCGGGACGCGGTCGAACAGGCGCTGCGCGACAAGCAGGCGACCGAAGACGCCCCGGAGGCCCAGCAGGCCCTGGAGGCCGAGGAGGCCCAAAAGAGCTGAGCTCCGGCGTCGGGGGCGATACTCGGGGCATGGAACCGGATCTTCACGAGCTGCTGGCGTCACTTCGCGTCTGGGACCCGGAGTTCACCGAACTGCCCGCCCTCGACCCCGCGACGGCACCCGCCACCCCGCTGCCCCTCTTCGCACGGTGGCTGGCGGAGGCGGCGGCGGCCGGGCAGCCCGAGCCGCACACGATGTCGCTGGCGACCACGGACGAGGAGGGCCGGCCGGACGTCCGCATCGTGATGCTGCACGGCGCGGACGCCGCGGGCTGGTCCTTCGCCACCCACGCCGGCAGCCGCAAGGGCCGCCAGCTGGCCGCCTGTCCGCACGCCGCCCTCGCCTTCTACTGGCCGGTCCGGGGCCGCCAGGTCCGCGTCCGGGGCCCGGTCACGGCCGCCCCGCCGGAAGAGGCCCACTCGGACCTGCACGCCCGCTCGACAGGCGCCCTGGCCGCCGCCCTCACCGGCCACCAGAGCGAGGTCCTGGACTCCCTGGACGAGCTGACCCGCGCCTCGGAGTCGGCCTGGGAGCGGGCCCGGAGCGCCCCGGACACCGAGGTCCCCTCCTGGACCCTCTACCGCCTCCAGCCCACCGAGGCCGAGTTCTTCCAGGGCGACGCCCAGCGCCGCCACGTACGGCTCCGCTACAGCCGCACACCGGACGGCTGGGCCCGCGAACTGCTGTGGCCCTGACCCGGCTCAGCCGAAGTCGTACATCGCGAAGTCGGACACCGGCCGGTAACCGATGCGCTGGTAGAGGCCGTTGCTGGTCGGATTGGCGAGATCGGTGAACAGCAGCACCTCCTCGGCCCCCGACTCCAGCGCCGCCCGGCTGACCTCGACCGTGACGGCGCCCGCGTACCCGCGCCCCCGCAGGTGCGCCGGCGTGTAGACCGCGACCACCCGCACCTGCCCGGCGACCTTCGGAGACATGCCCGCCATGGCGACGGGCGTCCCGTCCGAGTCCCTCCAGAACATCACGTCACCGCGCCGCACGCGCTCGTCCGCCCAGTACTCCGGGTCCTGGGCGCCCGGCTCGCCGATGGCGGCGGAGAACTCCTCGAACCACCGTGCCAGTCGTTTCCGGTCCGCCTCGCCCGCCACCCTGGCCCGCCCCGGCGGGACCGGCTGCGGCACCGTCAACTCGCCCAGCCGGTAGAGCCGCATCCGCTGCCGCAGGCGTACCTCGGCGCCGGCGATCCGACGCCAGGCCCCGGCGAACGCGGCGGCGGTGTCGCGGTCCGCGGTGACACCGGACACCCCGCGTCCCTCATCGGCCAGCCGCGCCGCCAGCACGGCGGCCTCCTCCTCGGTCAGGGCAGTGAGGAGGAGCGGATGGGGCGGCGTGCGGAGGAAGGCGGCGCGCACGCCCGCCCCGTCCTCCCCGGCCAGCACGCCGAACTCGGGGTCGGCGTCTCCGTAGGGCCGCGCGCCGCTCGAGCGCAGATTCTCCGTCACCGTCAGGTGCACGGTGTGCGGTGCGGGCCGTGAGCGGAGGAACTCCCCTGCGCGCGCCAGGAATTCCTCGACGTCGTCGGTCAGGTACCAGTCGTCGGAAGGCATGCCCCATGGTCCTGTCCACGGCCGTCCGGCGCCTCCTAATTTACGGGGCGTCCGGCTCCGGATCCGTGGCCAGACGCGCGTGCAGGTGCGCGTCCCGGAAGGCGTCGCGGCGTCCCGACTCGAAGATCGCGCCGCGCATCGTGCCCTCGTACCGGAAGCCGCAGCGCTCGGCGACCCGGCAGGACGCCCCGTGCCCGACGGCGTGGTCCAGTTCCAGCCGGTGCAGGCGCAGTTCGCCGAACCCCCAGCTCGCCACCAGCTTCAGCGCCCGGGTGGCGACCCCGCGTCCGCGGGCCTCGGGCAGGACCCAGTAGCCGATCGCCGCGACGCCGAGCCGTGGGCGGATGTCGTTGACGCCGATGTGCCCGAGCGTCGTGGCGCTCCCGGCGTCCGCGATCACGAAGGACGCGCCCGAGCCCTCCCGCGCACGCGCGGCCCGTGCCCGCAGGGAGTCGCGGGCGCCGGTGAAATCCGTGACGGGCACGAGCGGTGTGTTCCAGCGGCAGAACTCCGGGTCGGTGATGCCGCGCAGCCACGCCCGTACGTCGGCGTCGGACTCCGGGTCCCACGGGCGCAGCAGCAGCCCGTGCCCCGAGGTCCGTACGGTCGCGAGGTTCCCGGGGTCACGAAGGTCGGCGGTCACCGGCCCATTAGACACCGCCGCGTACCCGGACCGCACAGCCGTTCAGTTGTGAACATACGGTCGTTCACTTGTGATCAACCTGCAACCGATTCCCGCGTTGACCGCGACCCATCAACCAGATGGGCTATTAGTCTCGCGCTCATGACCGACTCGACCACCGCCTCCGCGGCGCGGCACGCCGACCGTCCCGTCTACGTCATCGGCGGCGGTCCGGGCGGGCTGGCCGCCGCGCAGGCACTGCGCGCACGGGGGATACGCGCGGTCGTCCTGGAGAAGTCCGACCGGGTCGGGGCGTCCTGGCGGCGGCACTACGACCGGCTGCGCCTGCACACCACCCGGCGCCTATCCGCGCTGCCCGGACTGCCGATGCCGCGCCGGTTCGGCAGATGGGTCGCGCGCGAGGACGTGGTGCGGTACCTGGAGAAGTACGCCGAGCACCACCGGCTGGAGATCGTGACCGGCGTCGAGGTCTCCCGCGTCGAGCCCGCGCCGGGCGGCACCGGCTGGCTGCTGCGCGCCTCCGGCGGACGGGAGCTGACCGGCGGCGCGGTGGTCGTCGCCACCGGCCACAACCACACACCCCGCGTGCCCGACTGGTCCGGCCGGGAGACGTACCAGGGCGGCCCCGGCGAACTCGTGCACGCCCGCGACTACCGCAACGCCGAGCCGTACGCCGGGCGTGACGTGCTGGTCGTCGGCGTCGGCAACACCGGCGCCGAGATAGCCGTGGACCTGGTGGAGGGCGGGGCCGCGCGCGTTCGGCTGTCGGTGCGCACCGCCCCGCACATCGTGCGCCGGTCGACCGCCGGGTGGGCCGCCCAGTACACCGGGGTGCTCGTACGGCGGCTGCCGGTCCGGCTCGTCGACGTGCTCGCGAGACCGCTGGCGAGGCTGAGTGTGCCGGACCTGTCGGCGCACGGCCTGCCCCGTCCCCGCACCGGCCTGTACTCGCGGGTCGAGGAGGGCTCGATCCCGGTCCAGGACGCCGGTCTCGTCGACGCGGTCCGCAAGGGCAGGGTCGAGATCGTGGCCGCCGTGCAGGGCTTCGAGAGCGGCAAGGTCCTCCTCGCCGACGGCACGCGCATCCAGCCGGACGCCGTCGTCGCCGCCACCGGCTACGTGCGCGCCCTGGAAGGGCTGGTCGGCCATCTGGACGTGCTCGACTCCCGTGGCAGACCGGTCGTCCGCGGCCGCCGCACGCCGAAGAACGCGCCCGGCCTGTACTTCACCGGCTTCACCAACCCCATCAGCGGCATGCTCCGCGAACTGGCACTGGACGCCGAGGGGATCGCCGGGGCCATCGCGAAGGAGAACGCCCGCAAGGGCGGCCGCCGGGTCTCCCGGCTGCCGGACTGAAGACTGCCGATGCCCCGTCGGATGCGTTGCCGCCGGAGGCCTCACACGGCCGCAGGGCTCAGGGCCGCCGGCCGCCGCCGGATCACCAGCGCCATCAGGGCCGCCGCGGCGCACAGCGCGCCCGAGGCGTACCAGACCACGTCGTAGGAGCCGAAGACGTCCCGCGCGAGGCCGCCGAAGTAGGCGACCAGCGCCGCGCCGACCTGGTGAGAGGCGAGCACCCAGCCGAAGACGATCGCGCTGTCCTCGCCGTAGTGCTCCCGGCACAGGGCGAGAGTGGGCGGCACGGTGGCGACCCAGTCGAGTCCGTAGAAGACGATGAAGAAGATCATCGGCGGGTGCACGCTCGGCGCCAGCAGCATCGGCAGGAACAGCAGCGAGACACCGCGCAGCGCGTAGTACACGGCGAGCAGGCGGCGCGGTTCGAAGCGGTCGGTGAACCAGCCGGAGGCGATCGTGCCGGCCACGTCGAACACGCCGACGACCGCGAGCAGCGAGGCGGCCGCCGTGATGGGCATGCCGTGGTCGTGGGCGGCGGGCACGAAGTGGGTCTGGATCAGGCCGTTGGTGGAGGCGCCGCAGATGGCGAAGGTGCCGGCCAGCAGCCAGAAGGGGCCGGTGCGCACCGCCGAGGACAGGACGGCCAGGGTGCGGCGGGCGGCCCCGGGCACGGGCTCCGGCTTCGGTACGAACTCGTCGGCGCCGTACGGCTTGACGCCCACGTCCGCGGGGTGGTCGCGCAGCAGCAGCCAGACGAAGGGGACGACGGCGAGGGCCGCCAGCGACACCGTGACGGCGGCCGGGCGCCAGCCGTGCGACTGGACGGTCCAGGACAGGAACGGCAGGAAGATCAGCTGGCCGGAGGCGGAGGCGGCGGTGAGGATGCCGGTGACCAGGCCGCGCCGCGCGGTGAACCAGCGGTTGGTGACCGTCGCCGCGAAGGCGAGCGCCATCGAGCCGGTGCCGAGACCGACCAGCAGGCCCCAGCACAGCCACAGCTGCCAGGCGGCGGTCATCCACACGGTCAGGACGGAGCCGACGGCGATCACCGTGAGCGCGGCGGCGACCACCCGGCGGATGCCGAAGCGGTCCATGAGCGCGGCGGCGAAGGGCGCGGTGAGCCCGTACAGCGCGAGGTTGATCGAGACCGCGGCGCCGATCGTGCCCCGCGACCAGCCGAACTCCTGGTGCAGCGGGTCGATGAGCAGGCCGGGCAGCGAGCGGAAGGCAGCGGCGCCGGTGATCGTGACGAAGGTGACGGCGGCGACGAACCACGCTCGGTGGACGCGGACCGCACGGCGGGCGGACGGCGTCCGGGCCGCGGTGGCGGACGCGGGTTCGGTTGTCTGGGTCACGCCATAGAGCTTCCGGTATCGGCCCGGATCTCCTCCACTGGCCCGAAGGACAGCATTCGCTAGGATCGGGCCATGCACAGGACCACGGAGTTCCGCGCGCACCGCGTCGTCGTCCTCGCCCTCGACGGGCTGCTGCCCTTCGAGCTGGGCATCCCGCACCGGATCTTCGGACGGCCCGTGGACACCGCCGGACGGCATCTGTACGAGGTCGTCACCTGCTCGATCCGGCCTCCCGGGCCGGTGGACACGGACGCCGACTTCTCGATCCACGTGCCGCACGGGCCGGAGATCCTGGCCACCGCCGACACCGTGATCGTCCCGGCCTCGTACGAACTCGGCCCGGTCTACGAGAAGGGGGTGCTGACCGAGGACCTGGCCGCCGCCCTGGCGTACATCCGGCCCGGCACCCGGCTCGCCTCCATCTGCACCGGCGTGTACGTGCTGGCCGCGGCGGGGTGCCTGGACGGGCGGCGCGCCACGACGCACTGGGCCGAAGCGGACCGCTTCCAGCGGGTCTTCCCGCGGGTCGAGGTGGACGCGGACGTGCTGTTCATCGACGACGGCGACGTGCTGACCTCGGCGGGCGTGGCGGCCGGGATCGACCTGTGCCTGCACATGGTGCGCCGCGACCACGGCACCGCGGTCGCCAACGAGGTGGCCCGGCGGACCGTCGTGCCGCCGCACCGCGACGGCGGTCAGGCGCAGTACATCCACCGACCGGTGCCCGACCAGCAGTTGGCCACCACGACCACCGCGCGCGCATGGGCGCTGGGCCGCCTGCACGAGCCCATCCGGTTGCAGGACATGGCCGCGCGGGAGGCGATGTCGGTACGGACCTTCACCCGGCGCTTCCGCGAGGAGGCCGGCGTCAGTCCTGGGCAGTGGCTCACCCAGCAGCGCGTCGAACGGGCCCGGCACCTGCTGGAGTCCACGGACCTGTCCGTGGACCGGGTGGCCCGGGACGCCGGCTTCGGCACGGCCCAGTCGATGCGGCAGCATCTCCAGACGGCGCTCGGGGTGACCCCGACGGCCTACCGGCGGACCTTCCACGTGAGCGGCTCCTCGCGGACCGGGGCGGAGTCTGAGGTCTGAGGTCTGAGGCTTGAGGTCCGGAGAGTTGTCCACAGCCTGTGGACAAGTGTCCGACTGTCCCGCAGGACAGGGCGAGCCCGGCTGGCGGCGCGCCCCTGCCCGCCCCGAACACGGCAGCGCGCGCCGCCCTCCGATCCCGGCGCGCCGGTCCCACCCCCTCGGACCCTGAAGGGACCGGTCGGCGCCGACATCACGACCCACGCTCGCCGAGGGCTTCCAGCACCCCAGCCCTCGTCGTCCCCTCGCGGCGAATCGCTGACCATCAGCGTGATCAGGCGAACACGAGGCGTCAACACCGCCTTGGCGATTTACCCGTTATGCCCCACCACGACGGGGTGCGCACAGAAGCATGTCCCGGCGCACGGCCTCGCCGCCGGGACACACGGGACACCCGCCCTACACCGCTCCGTACGCCAGACCCCCGTAGACCCCGTAGACCCCGTAGGCCAAACCCTCGTACGCCGGGGTCGTGCGGCCGCAGTTGCTCGCCACCGCCGTCTCCGTCGCGTCCACCGTCGTGGCACAGCGGTCGAGTTCGCACCAGATGCGCTTGCCCACACCCTCCGGGCACCAGCCCCACCGGTCGGCGAGGCCGTCGACGAGGGCGAGGCCGCGGCCGCCGGTCGACTCGTCGCCCGGACAGCGCGGCACGGGAGCCCGAGTGCTGACGTCGGCCACCTCCAGGCGCACGGTGACCGCCCCGGCCGGGCCCGCGGACAGGAACAGCCGCAGCACGGCCGGGCAACCAGTGTGCACCACGGCGTTGGTGACCAGTTCGGAGACGAGCAGGACCAGGTTCTCGGCGAGCGGCTCGTCCGCCGCTATCCCCGACCCGGCGAGCCGGGAGCGTGCCCACCGCCGGGCTCGCCCCACCTCCGCGGGGTCGGGCCGGATCTCCAGCTGCACTTGAAGCACCTGCACCGCTCACACCATCCGAACCGGCGGACACACAGCCTCGCGCCTCACGAGGCCACGATCGCAGCCATTTTCTGCATGGCCAGAACAACAGCCAGAGCAAGGGTCACGGAACGTGACTCCCTTGGAAGTCAGCATGGTTGACGTACCGTCACTGCAACAAGCGCTTCGGGCATATTCCAGCGCGAAGGAGTACCCGTGCGGCATACTGTGCGACGCTCGTCATGGGATGGCTCGGACTCGGAACCACTCGCATCCCACACAAGGTACCCGAGCACGAGGGCGACTCCGGGACGTGACAAGTCACGCGCGGGACACGACCCGACATCAACGCTCCGTGATGAAGCAGTGCCACGATCGGTGACATTCATGCCCGGGAGACCGCGGCGCGGAGCCGTCCCGGACCGCCGATGTCACCGCCCGCGGGCACGACGCGCGGCGGCCCGCGCGCCAGCGGCCGGGCCGCGCCGATGTCCACGAGGTCCGCCGGCGGCCTGTGCCGCGGTATGCCGCACGGCCCGGAAGGCACCGATCAGCGCCCCGAACTGCTCACGCGCCCGGGCGTGTTGCACAACCCGGCCCCTCTGCGCGCGTGGCTACGCCCGCCACGGCGCGAGGCGCCGCGGAGGGGGCTCAAGTACCGGCTGCGCGAGGGATGTTCGGCTGCGATGGTGGGGCGGGGTGGGTGCTACTCGGGGACGGTGAAGTAACGGGCGAGGGCGGGCACGATCTCCTGCTCGCCCACCCTGCCGTCGCCGTCGGTGTCGAGCGCGGCGGCGATGGGCCGGGCGGCCTCCTCGGGCACGCCGAGGACCCGGAGCACGCGCACGGTGTCCTCGATGGTGGCGGCGCCGTCGCCATCGGTGTCCGCGACGGCCAGGGCGGCGTGCAGGAAGGGGCGGGCGATCTCGGCGAACCGCTCGGGGTTGTCGCGCAGGCGCTTGACCGCCCCGGTCACGAACTCCTCCCGGCTGATGCGCTGGTCGCCGTCGCGGTCGGCGATCCCGGCCATGCCCTGCCAGAAGGCCTCCGCGCCCGCATAGAGGGCCTGGCCCTTGTCGGAGCGGGCGGCGGTGGCGAACTCGGCAAGCAGCGAGCGGGCCGCCACGCTGAAGTCCTCGCGGTCGATGTAGCCGTTGCCGTCCTGGTCGAAGGTGGCGAACCGCGCCGTGATCCTGCGCTCGTACTCGCTGCTGACCATGTCTTACGGGCCGCCTTACGTGTGGGGTGCGTCTGGCAGGGAGCGTACGACGCGGAGAGCGGTCCGGGGCACCAAAACCACGGTTGTGCCAAGACCGGGGGAATTCCGGGACAACGGCGCTCGACTCGTGACGACCGGACTCGCGACAGCTCGGCTCGTGACGACCGGACTCGTGACGACTGGACTCGTGACGACTGGACTCGTGACGACTGGACTCGTGACGACTGGACGGCGCTGTCCGCCGGGGCGGCCGGCCGGTCAGGCGGACAGCGGCTCGTCGTCCACCGCGGCCGCGACGTCCGGGTAGACGTCGAAGAGGCGCCGGACACCGAGCGCGCCGAGGACCCGGTTGACGTGGGAGCCGTCGACCGCGCCGCGGGCCGGGAGTATCAGACGCAGCCGGCCCCGGCAGGAGCGGATCAGACGACGGGCGGCGATGAGCACGCCGACGCCGCTGGAGTCGCAGAAGAAGACCTCGGAGAGGTCCAGGACGAGGTCGTGACGCCCCTGGGCCACCACCTCGTGCACTCTCTGGCGCAGCACCGGCGAGGTCACCAGGTCCAGTTCGCCGGCGACCCGGAGCACGCTCCACTCGCCCTGTTCGTCGTCGGTCACCTTGAACGCCACGGCCCGCCCTCCGTCAGCCGGAACTTCCCCGGAACCGCTCGGAAACGGAACCAGTTCCTACGCTTCTTTCCGCGCGGCTGCCCAGCGGCCGTTCCCCCAAACGCCGTAGAGCAAACCGAGACCGTTCGGTCAGGGGCTTGTTTCGGTCACTTTCGGTCATGTTCGATCTGAGTTGACCTGAAAGCGAAAGACCAGGCGGGACAGAAGGGTCAAGTCACCTGACAAATGCCATAACACCCCTGGCTTCCCCTACCACCAGCGGCTCTTCAGGGGGCGCACATTGTCATAAAGGGGCGTGCGCTGTCGGACATGCCGACTACATTCGAGGAGACCACGTCGGACACGCTGGACACACACGCCGGACGGGAGCGGGCCGGGACGCGGGCCGCGGCACGGCTGGGCGCGGAGGGGGCCTCATGGCGAAGAAGGACGCACCGCCCCACTGGGACCGCGGAATGCAGCAGCGGCTCGTGCGGGGAGAGGCCGCCGCCCTCGGTGAGCTCTACGACCGTTTCGCCTCGCTCGTGCACGGCCTGGCCCACCGGGTCCTGGGCGAGGAGCGGGCCGCCGACCAGATCACCCGCGAGGTGTTCGCCCACGTCTGGGAACACCCCGACGCCTACGACCCCCGGCAGGGCCCGCTGCGCGCCTGGGTGGCCGGGCTGACCCACCGGCTCGCCGTGCAGCGGCTGCGCACCACCGAGACCGCCGCGCTGGCCCGCGGCGGGCCGGGCTCCGCCGAGGATCTGGAGCACAGGGTGTTCCGTGCCTCCGCCGCCGCCCGCGCCGACTACATCGTCCACGCCATGCCGGCCCCGCTGCGCGCCGCCCTGGAACTGGCCTGCTTCCAGCGCCGCGACTACCGGCAGACCGCAGCCGACCTCGGCGTCACCGAGGACGAGGCCCGCCGCCGCCTCCGCCTGGGCCTCCAGCTCCTCTCCACCGCCCATCACACGGACACCCCCGACGCGCCCTCCGGTTACGGAGGCGCCGCATGACCCCGGACGCCCCCCAGAAGCCGGAGGAACCGGCGGAGCCGGCGGAACCGAAGGACCGGGGCGTGCCGGCACACCACCTGCTGAAGTCGCTGCTCGGGGCGTGGGCGCTGGCCGCGTGTTCGCCGGAGGAGACGGCGGCCGTGGAGGAGCACCTCGGCGGGTGCGGCGACTGCGCGGAGGAGGCGCTGGGGCTGCGGGAGGCGGTCGGGCTGCTGCACCGGCCCGACACCCTCGACCTGGACCCGGGGCTGCGCACCAGGGTCCTGGAGAGCTGTCTCGAGCGTCGGCCGCCGCACCTCCCGGTGCCCGGCTGGGCGGCGCCCTACGACGCCGAGACCGCGCGCCTGGACGCGCTGCTCCAGGACATAGGCGACTCCGAGTGGCACGCGCCGGTGCGGCTGCGGTGGTTCGAGGGGGAGGACGCCACCAGCCGGCACACCACCGTCGCCGGGGTCATCGCACATCTGATGAGCGTCGACGGGCTGGTCGCGGTGGCGCTCGGCCTTGACGACCCACTCGGCGGCGCGACCACCGCCGCGTACGGCCCCACCCCCGCGGAGCGCACCGAGGCGTACTGGCGGGCCGCGCACTCCCCGCCGGCGCGTTCGGTGCGGACGCCGTGGCGGGAGCAGACGCACGCCCTGGTGCGGACGGTCTCCTTCGCCGCGAACTGTGTGAAGGCGCCGTCGGTGCCGTACGGCGCCTTCGAACTGCCGCTGCCCGACGCGATGCTGGACCGCGCCTTCGAGTGCTGGGTGCACGCCGAGGACATCGCGGAGGCCGTGGACTACCCGTACGACCCGCCGGCCCCGCGCCATCTGCACCGCATGATCGACCTCGCCGCCCGGATACTGCCGGGTGTGCTGGCCGGCCGGCGGCGGGCCGGGCTCGCCTCCCCCGCTCACGCCCGGCACCTGGTGACCGCGGGCGAACCCGGGCGCAGTCTGCGGCTGGAGGTCGAGGGGCTGGGCGGCGGCCAGTGGCTGATCCCGCTCGACTCGCCCGGAGCGGTGGGCTCCGCGGACCACGAGGTGGCCCATGTGGCGCTGGACGCCGTGGAGTTCTGCCGGCTCGCGGCGGGGCACGTGGCCCCGCGGGAGGCGGCGGCCGGTCAGGTCGGCGACCGTGAGGCGATCCGGGACGTGCTGTGCGCGGCGGCGTCGCTCAGCCGTATGTGAGACCGCCGCCGGCCGCCTCCCCGGGCCGCGCTACGCGAAGACCACCGTCCGGCGCCCGTTCAGCAGGATCCGGCGCTCCGCGTGCCACTTGACCGCGCGCGCCAGCGCCTGGCACTCCACGTCCCGGCCGATCGCGACCAGCTGGTCCGGAGTGACGTCGTGGCCCACCCGCTCGACCTCCTGCTCGATGATCGGGCCCTCGTCGAGGTCGGCGGTCACATAGTGCGCCGTCGCGCCGATCAGCTTCACGCCCCGGGCGTGCGCCTGGTGGTACGGCTTGGCGCCCTTGAAGCTCGGCAGGAAGGAGTGGTGGATGTTGATGATCCGGCCGCTGAGCTGCTTGCACAGGTCGTCGGAGAGGACCTGCATGTAACGGGCGAGGACGACCAGTTCGACCTTCTCCTCGCGCACGATCTCGAGCAGCCGCTCCTCGGCCACGGACTTGGTGTCCCTGGTCGCCGGAATGTGGTGGAAGGGGATGTCGTACGACCCCACCAGCTCGGCGAAGTCGGTGTGATTGGACACCACCGCCGCGATCTCCACCGGCAGCGCGCCGATCCGGGCGCGGAAGAGCAGGTCGTTCAGGCAGTGCCCGAACCTGCTGACCATCAGCACGACGCGCATCTTCTCGTCGGCCCGGTGGATCTGCCAGTCCATCCCGAAGGAGTCGCCGATCGCCGCGAAGCTGGCGCGCAGCTTGTCCACCGTCACCGGCGCGTCGGCCGAGAAGTGGACCCGCATGAAGAACAGTCCCGTGTCGTGGTCGCCGAACTGCTGGCTGTCCTCGATGTTGCAACCCGTCATGAACAGGTAGCTGGACACCGCGTGCACGATGCCCTTCTTGTCCGGGCACGAGAGGATGAGGACGTACTGTTCGGCCTGCGCCGCGGCGGCGCGGGAGGACTGCTCGCTCATGCGGGACAGGGTCTCACGTCCGGGCCCCCGCGTGGCTCTCCGTCCGCTAAGCGGACCGCGTCATGATCCGCAGCACCTCCAGGCTGCGGGGCTGCGTGTCCGGGTCCTCGCCGTCGCTCGCCGCGAGGCGCACATGCGCGTCGTGGGCTGCCCGCACCGCCTCCGGCCAGGCGTGATGGTCGAGGTACGCGGACACCGGCGCGTCCGGGCCGACCTGGTGCATGATGCGCAGCACCCGCAGGACCGCGGTGTCGACGAGCGCCGCCTCCTGGGAGTCCCGGAAGATCGTGCCGACGTACTTCTCGGCGGACCAGTTGTCCAGCCAGGTGTCCTCGACCAGGCGGTAGACGGCGTCGGTCACGTCGCCGTACCCTTCGACGCCTGCCAGCCAGACGTCCCGCTGGAACACCGGGTCGGAGAGCATGTGCAGCGCGGAGCGCACATTGCTGCGCCAGCGCCACCACGGCATGTCGTTGAGTGGCATGCCGCCCATGGTGGAGGAGCGACGGCCGCGACGGGAAGAGTTCTCCGAACCTTGCACGGTCATCGATCGTACGTTCCCCGCCCCAGGGGCCCCACCTGCCCCCATAATTCACCCATACGTCACCACTCATTGACCGAGAGTCATCAACGGGTTGGCGATGTGACGGAATCGTGCATGAGTATGACCGGCAGGCGAAGCTCCCGTGGCACATTCCTCCCCTCACGCACCCGGTCCGTGAGGAGAGCCCTGCTGCCGGCATGGGCTCTGCTGGCGTGTGCCTCGCTCGCCGCCGGCTGCGGCATCGTCCCCGGTGCCACGGGGGGCTCCGGGGGCGGTTCCGTCACCGTGATGACGTGGGCGCCGGAGAACACCCGGGCGACCAACAAGCCCGGCATGCCCGCCATGGCCCGCGCCTACGCCCGCTGGGTGAACTCCCACGGCGGTATCGCCGGCCGCAAGCTCAACGTCCTGACCTGCAACGAAGGCAACGACGGTGTGGCCGCGGCGAAGTGTGCCCGGCGCGCCGTCAAGGAGGACGCGGTCGCCGTCGTGGGCTCGTACAGCCAGTACAGCGACTCCTTCTTCCCGCCCCTGGAGAGCGCCGGCATCCCGTACATCGGCGGCTACGGCGTGACCACCACCGAGTTCACCCGCGCCCTGTCCTACCCCGTCAACGGCGGCCAGCCGGCCCTGCTGGCCGGTCTGGGCAAGGAGCTCGCCGCGCACTGCGGCCCGGTCACCCTGGTGCGGCCGGACACCATCGCGGGCGACGAGCTGCCCGAACTGCTCAACGCGGGGCTGCGGGCCGGCGGCCACGAACCGGCCCACGACCAGCGGGCCGCCGAGGACGCCACCGAGTACTCCGACCAGGCCGATCTGGCGCTGCGGCAGGCGAGCGCCGACCCGGCGCGGACGGGCTGCGTGATCCCCGCCCTCGGCGAGCGCACGAACATCTTCATGGACTCCTTCCGCCGTGCACGCGACACCTATCCGCAGGTGCGCACCGCCGCCGTGCTCGGCAGCGTCAACCAGACCGTGATCGACGCCAGTGGCGGGCGGTCCGGCCCGTACGAGGGGTCGTACCTCAGCGGCTGGTACCCGGTGGCGAGCGACTCGCGCTGGGACAGGATGAGGAAGGTGATCAACGAGGCGGCCTTCGGCGACAACCGCGTCGATCCCGAGGACGCCGGGGTGCAGACCACGTGGATCGCCTACACGGTGCTCCGGGCCGTCCTCGAGCAGATCGCCGACGGGGAGGTGAGCGCCTCCTCCGTGCGGCGCGCCCTCGACGGCGGGCTGGAGGTCCGCACCGGCGGGCTGACCCCGCCGCTGCGGTGGCGCCACTCGGGCCTGCTCGCCGCCACCGGCTTCGCCCGCCTCCCCAACGCCGACGTGTCCCTTCAGACGGTGCGGCAGGGCCGACTGGTGCCGGCCACCAAGGGCTTCGTCAACGTGGCGAAGACGCTCGAGAACGCCGGCTGAGCCGCACCGCGCCGGCCGGCCCCTACAGCTGGGTCGGCTGGCGCTGGGTGAGGCCGTACGTCTTCGCGATCGCGTTCCACAGCTGGGCCGCCTTGGCCTTCTCCGAGGTGGCGACGCCGCTCTCGCGGTTGCCGGCCCTGGTCTCACCCGTGTCCCGGGCGTGGCCCTTCTTGCACACCTTCCTGCCGTGGGCCTGGTCGGCCCAGGCCGCGTAGTGCAGGTCGGCCGACTCCGAGGCCTTCCAGGCCTTGTTGAGGGCCGCCGTCAGCTCGGCGTGGGCGGGGAGCTTGTCGACGGACAGCTGTCCCAGACGGGTGACCAGGCCCTTGCGCTGCTCAGCCGCGCTGCGCAGGTCGGAGGCCGCCTGGCCGAGGTTGTCGCAGTTCCTGACGTCGGCCACCGCCTTGATCACGGAGGCGCGGCTGCTGCCGCTGTCGGCCAGCAGCTTGTCCAGCTCGACCGCCTGCTCCCGGGCCGGGTCGGCGGCGGGCGAGGGAGAGGCATCGTCGGTGGCGGGCGCGGTGGCCGCGATGGGGGTGTTCTTGTCGGCGCTGTCGCTGTCCCCGTCGCCGCCGCTGAGCAGTGCCCCGGCGCCGATGCCGAGGACGGCGATCCCGACACCCACGGCCGCGATCACCGGAACGCGCGAGCCGGTGCGGCGGCCTCCACGGCCGCCGTCGCCGTCGTACCCACCGGGCGGGGCGGACGCGGGCCGGGCGTGGGGCTGGTCGGGCGGGCCCTGCGGGATCAGGGGCAGCTGCTGGGTCGCCGGGGCCGCACCGCCGGCGTCGCTGCGGAAGAGGTTGTCGAACTCGGCGGGCGTCTGCCGCCCGCCCTGGGCGTCCACGGGCGCGATGAACTGCGTCGCCTCGGCGTCGGGGTGGTGACCGGGCGCGGCGCCCTGGGGTATCTGCCCCGGGTACGGGGACGGCCCGCCGCCGGACGCCTCCGGAGGCAGGGCTCCCGGCCCCACCGGCGGGATGTACTGCGTCGCTCCCTCGTCCACCGCCGCGCCCGTCATGGGCGGCAGGAACTGGGTGGCCCCTTCGTCCGCGGGTCCACCGGGGACCGGCGGGATGTACTGCGTCGCTCCCTCGTCGGCGCCCGGCATCCCGTGCGCCGCGCCCTGCGGTACGGAGTGGCCGGAGGCGCCGTACGGGTCGGCACCGGCGGGCGGCAGCCCGTGCGCGGGAGCGCCGTAGGGATCGGTACCGGCGGGCGGCAGCCCGTGCCCGGGGGGTGCGGGGACGCCGTAGGGGTCGGTACCGGCGGGCGGCAGTCCGTGCCCGGGAGGTGCGGGGACGCCGTAGGGGTCGGCGCCGGGCTGCTGGTACGGCGGGGCGCCGTGGGACGGGGCGTTCTCCGGGGGCAGGGGGCCCGCGCCCGGGTGCTGGGGGGCCTGGCCCTGTGCGTCCCACTGGCCCTGCTGCTGGTACGGCTCCGGGGAGCCCCAGCCCTGCTGCCAGCCCTGGTCCTGCTGCTGCGGAGGCTGCTGCTGGTCGGGGCCCCAGGGCTGGCCCCAGGCCTGACCGCCGGCCGGGGTCGCCGCCTGCGGGGCCTGACCGCCCGGCTGCGCTCCGGTCGGATGGCCGCCCGAACCGCCGGTCATGCCCGGCAGCAAGGGCTCACCGCCGTCGGAGGGCAGCACGATGCCTTCGTGCGCGGGTCGCGCCGAGGGCTCCTCGCCCTGTCCACTCTGCGTCACCGGGACTCCTACGAATGGGGGACCTTCGGAATCGTCGGTTCACGCTACCGGGTCCCCGGAGCCCCGTGCCACGCAGCAGGGGACGAGACCTCCTTCCCTGTGACGGCAGTAACAAAACCCGCCCGTGGCACGCTGCTTATGTCCCAGGCCTCACGAGGAACACGAGAAGGGAGAACACGGACGCACGGTCACGCCGCCACCCGCATCTCCAGCCGTGCCCCGAACTCCCGTACCACCGGCTCGTCCCGGAACGGCTCCAGGCACTGCTGGAAGTCCTCCAGGTATTCCGCGCCCCGGTTGGACCGCAGCGTCCGCAGCAGCTCCACCGCCTTCAGGCCGGTGCTGCAAGCCTGTTCGACCTCCCGCTGCTGCACCTGCGCTGTGGCGAGCAGCACATAGCCGATGGCCCGCCGTCGCGCCCGCGACGCGGGATGCCCGGCCAGAGACTCCTCCGCCGCCCGCGCCGCCGCCTGCGCCTGCCCCAGGTCCCGGTGGCAGTGCGCCAACTCGTCGGCGAGATAGGCCTCGTCGAAGTGCGCGATCCACGCAGGGTCGTCCCCGGAGTGCGGCTGGGCGGCCTCCAGCGCGCTCACCGCCCGCCCGGCGGACAGCTGGGCCGCCCGCGCGTCGCCCATGAGGGCGTGCCCGCGCGCCTCGGCCGCGTGGAACATCGCCTCCGCGCGCGGTGTCACGCGACCGCGCGCGCCCTCCTGCGCCGCACGCGCCAACTGCGCGATCTCTCGCGGGTTGCCGAGTTGCGCGGCGAGATGGCTCATGGAGGCGGCCAGCACGTAGCCGCCGTAGCCGCGGTCCCCGGCCGCCTGGGCGAGCCGGAGCGCCTGGATGTAGTACCGCTGGGCCAGGCCCGGTTGGCCGGTGTCGACGGCCATGTACCCGGCCAGCTCGGTGAGTCGGGCGACCTCGGCGAACAGATCGCGGCCCACCGCCTCCCGGTAGGAGCCGGCGAGCAGCCCGGAGACGACGCTGTTGAGGTAGTGCACGACCACCGGACGCACATGCCCGCTGCCGTGGCTGTGGTCCAGGTCGACCAGCGCCTGCGTCATGGCCCGTACGGCGGCCACGTCGGACTGGCCCACCCGCGACCCCGCCGCCCGCGCCACCTGCGGGTCAGGCGCGGAGATCAGCCAGTCACGGCTCGGCTCGACCAGCGCGGAGGCGGCGACGGCGGAGCCGGACAGGAAGTCCCGGCGGCCCACGTCGCTGCGCCACAGCTCGCAGACCTGCTCGATGGCTCCCAGCACCGTCGGCGAGAACTGAAGGCCCACGCCCGAGGCGAGGTTCTTGCCGTTGGCCATGCCGATCTCGTCGATCGTGACCGTACGGCCGAGCTTGCGGCCGAGCGCCTCGGCGATGATCGCCGGGGCCCGGCCGCGCGGTTGCTGCCCGCGCAGCCAGCGTGCCACCGACGTCTTGTCGTAGCGCAGATCGAGACCGTGCTCGGCGCCGCACATGTTGACCCTGCGGGCCAGCCCGGCGTTCGAGCAGCCCGCTTCCTGGATGAGCGCCTGCAGCCGTTCGTTCGGCTGCCGCGCGACGAGAGGCCTGGCGGCCATGGCGTTAACCCCCTGAGGCTGCGGTGCCTGCCCACGCACCGGGTTGACGGCTCTTGCGCGGCCGGACGTGATCCGCGCCCCGGCGGAAAATTCCGGCCGTGAAGATCGATGCCCCGTGGACATACTGAAAATGCGGGACATGTGAGGATTGCCGGGGTGAAGGCGAATACCGCCCCCCACCGAACTACCCAGCGTCCGCCGGAGATCCTCCTGCGCGCCCCCACACATGCACCCATGCGCCCCGGGCACCGAGGAGGTGCTCCTCCCCGGCGCGTCCGACCACCAGACCCGCCCGTAACTCCAGGTGGGCGCGGCAGTTGAGTGGGGCGTGGAAGAGACGATCGCGGGCGCGGAAGCCGCACAGAGCGCCGGTCAGGCGGCCGATCACATCCCCCAGCAGCGCGGGGAGTCGCTGCTGGAGACAGCCGTTCGCTACACCGAGGAACGCCACTGGGACGTGTTCCCCGGCACCTGGCTGGTGACGGTCGGCGGGGCGCAGCGCTGCTCCTGCGGGGACCCCCGGTGCACCGCGCCCGGCGCGCACCCGGCGCGCGAGGGCTGGGCGTCCCTCGCGACCGGCAGCGCGAGCACGGCGCGCCGGATGTGGGAGCGGCAGCCGACGGCGTCGGTCCTGCTGCCCACGGGCCGCACGTTCGACGCGGTCTCCGTGCCGGAGACGGCCGGGTTCCTCGCGCTGGCCCGGCTGGAGCGGATGCGGTCGGCGCTGGGGCCGGTGATCCTCACCCCCGAGCGGCGGATGCAGTTCTTCGTGCTGCCGGGCACGTCCATGAAACTGCCGGACCTCGTACGGAAGCTGGGCTGGTCGCCGGCCTCGCTCGACCTGGCCGCCCTCGGAGAGGGCGCGTACGTGGTGGCGCCGCCCACGCGGTACGGCTCGCGGGCCGTGCAGTGGGCCTGCCGGCCGACGCCGGCCAATCGCTGGCTGCCGGACGTCGAGGAACTGGTCCCACCGCTGGCGTACGCGTGCGGCAGGGACCGGTAGCCCTTCCGGTACGTGCTCTCCGGCGCCCGCCGGTCCCGCGTGGCGGCCCGCCCCCGCACGGCGCAGCCGCAGATCAGCGCCGTCCCGCACCCCTCGGGCAGGGTTCTCCCCCGTAGGGTTCGTGCTGACGGAGGGAGCAGTCGCAGTGGGTACAAGCGCCGTTCGCGTGCAGGGGCTCTGGAAGCGGTTCGGGCAGCAGGTCGCCGTCGCCGGGATCGATCTCGAACTGCCCGCCGGGAAGTTCATCGGGCTGGTCGGGCCCAACGGGGCCGGGAAGACCACCACGCTCTCCATGGTGACCGGGCTGCTCCGGCCCGACCAGGGCACCGTCGAGGTCGTCGGGCACGACGTGTGGCGGGACCCGGTCGCGGTGAAGGCGCGGATCGGCGTGCTGCCCGAGGGGCTGCGGCTCTTCGAGCGGCTGTCGGGCCGCGAACTGCTGTCGTACTCCGGGCGGTTGCGCGGGCTGCCGGGGGAGGAGGTGGACCGGCGGGCCACGCAACTGCTGGACGTGCTGGACCTCGCCGGCGCCCAGCACAAGCTCGTCGTCGACTACTCGACCGGCATGCGCAAGAAGATAGGACTCGCCTCCGCTCTTCTGCACAACCCGGAAGTCCTCTTCCTCGACGAGCCGTTCGAAGGCGTCGACCCGGTGTCCGCGCAGACCATCCGCGGCGTCCTGGAGCGGTACACCGGCTCCGGCGCCACCGTCGTGTTCTCCTCGCACGTCATGGAGCTGGTGGAGTCCCTGTGCGACTGGGTGGCCGTGATGGCCGCCGGCCGCATCCGCGCCCAGGGCACCCTCGCCGAGGTGCGCGGCGACGCTCCCACCCTTCAGCAGGCCTTCCTCGAACTCGTCGGCGCGCGGAGCCGGGACGCCGGTTCCGACCTGGACTGGCTGGGCGGCGGTTCCCGGTGAGCGCCGGCACCCGGGCCCCCTCGATCACGCCCGTCGTCGTACGCCTGAAGCTGTCGCTGCTGCGCAACGGGCTCAGGCAGTCCGCCGGGCGGCGTGCCGCGTTCATCGCCTCGGCCGTCGTCGCGCTGCTGTTCGCCGCGTTGCAGATGGCCGGCCTGATCGCGCTGCGCGGCCACGCGCACATCGCCTCCGTGGCCGTCCTGGGCGTGGCCGTGCTGGCGCTGGGCTGGGCCGTGATGCCGCTGTTCTTCCCGAGCGGCGACGAGACCCTCGACCCGACCCGTCTGGTGATGCTGCCGCTGCGGCCGCGGCCGCTGGTCGGCGCGCTGCTGGCGGCGTCCCTGGTCGGCATCGGGCCGCTGTTCACGGTGCTGCTGCTGGTGGGCTGCGTGATCTCGGTGACGCGCGGGGCGGCCGCGTCCGTCGTCGCGGTCCTCGCGCTCGTCCTCACGCTGCTGGTGTGCGTGGCCCTCGCGCGGACCGTGGCCACCGCCAACATCCGGCTGCTGACCAGCCGCAAGGGACGGGACCTCGCGGTGCTCAGCGGACTGGTCATCGCGATCGGGGCGCAGGTCGTCAACTTCGGCATGCAGCGCCTGGGGTCCGCGGGCCTGGGCCGGCTCGACCCGGTGGCGGACGTGCTGCGGTGGCTGCCGCCTGCCTCGGCGGTGGGCGCGGTGGACTCGGCGAGCAGGGGCTCCTACGGCGTCGCGGTGGCCCAACTCGCGCTGACCGCGGCCACCCTGGCCGTCCTGCTGGCGGTGTGGGCGCGCAGCCTGACCGGGCTGATGACCTCGCCCGACTCCTCGACCCTGCAAGCCGTCGACGCTCCCGCGCGCGATCGGGCCCGCGAAGGCGGCGGCCTGGCGCGATGGCTGCCGGCCGGCCGCACCGGCACCGTCATGGAACGCAGCCTGCGCTACGTCTGGCGCGATCCGAAGACCAAGGCGGCCTGGGTGACCTCGCTGGCCATCGGACTGTTCGTGCCGGTGTTCAACGCGGTCCAGGGCACCGGCTCGCCGTACTTCGCCTGCTTCGCCGCGGGCATGCTCGGCATTCAGATGTACAACCAGTTCGGCCAGGACACCTCCGCGTTCTGGCAGGTCGCGCTGACGATCTCGGCCCCGCGGGACGCCTACGTCGAGCTGCGCGCGAGGGCGCTGGCCCTGCTGCTGATCACCCTGCCGTACGCCACCCTGGTCACGGTGCTGACGACGGGCCTGCTCGGCGAGTGGCGCCGGCTGCCGGAGGTGCTCGGCCTGTCCTTCGCCCTGCTCGGCGCGATGCTGGCGACCGGGGCGTGGACGTCGGCCCGCTTCCCGTACTCCATCCCGCAGGAGGGCCACAAGAACGTGGCCCCCGGTCAGGCCGGCCTCGCCTTCGTCTCCATCTTCGGCGGCATGGTCGCGGCGGCCCTGCTGTGCGCGCCGTTCATCATCCTCGTCATCTGGTCGAACGTCAGCGCCACCGGCGACAGCTGGAGCCGGCTGCTGCTGCCGGTGGGCGCGGCGTACGGGGCGGGGGTCACCCTGCTGGGCCTGCGCCTGGCGGCTCCGCGCACGGCGGCCCGGCTGCCGGAGATCCTCACGGCGGTCAGCAAGGGCTGAGGCGCGGGCCGCTCAGCGCAGGCGCGCGGTCACCACGTGGACGGTGAAACCGCACGGAACCCGCCCGTCGGGACCGGCGAGCCCGGCCGCCTCCCGCACGAAGCTCTCCCGCAGCCGGGAGACGGCGGCCGGATCGAGCGGTCCGACGTCGTAGATGCCGGAAAGAGCCGCCCAGACCTGGTCCACCGGGCCGCTCAGGTCGATCGGGACGGTCTCCCGGTCCGGAGCCCCGAACCCGGCCGGCTCCAGGATCGCGCCGAGCCCCTCGCGGCTGTGGGTCCTGCGGTCCCCGAGCGGCGGAATGCGCTGCTCGGCGGGCGCCCGCTGGACGGCGGCCTTCAGCAGGCCGCTGAACAGCTCGTACGCCTCCCCGCCGAGAGGACCGCCGCCGACCACGCAGGCCAGGACGCCGCCGGGCGACAGCACCCGGGCCGTCTCCGCCGCGACCCGGTCGACGTCACCCATCAGCATCAGCGCCATGTGGCAGACGCAGGCGTCGAAGGCCCCGTCGGGGAACGGCAACCGCTGCGCCCTGGCCTGGGCCAGGGCGGTGGCACGCAGAGACGGGCGGCGCCGGGCCAGGGCCAGCGCTTCGGGCGAGAGGTCCACACCGGCGAGCCGCCGCCCCTCGGTGCGGGCCAGCAGTACGCCGTCGCCGCAGCCGAGGTCCAGAACCCGCCGGGCGCCGGCCACCCGGTCGCTCAGGATCTCGTAGCTGGAGCGCCCGTCGGGCGCCCGCCCGGCGAGGAAGGCGTCCGCGGTGACCGCCGGGCGCTCGGCGTGGAAGGCCTTCAGGAACGCCTCCTGGACGGCCGTCGGCACGGCGGGGGACGTGGGGGCGGCGCTCATCCGGTGAGCACCGCGTCCAGGAACGGTTCGATGGCCATGCGCCACGCCTCCGGCTGGTCGTAGTGGACGAGGTGACCGGCGTCCGCCACCTCCGCGTACTCTCCGCGCGGCAGGACGCGGACCATCTCCTGGGCCTCGGCCCGGCCGAGTTCGCCGTCCAGGCCGCGGACCACGAGGGCCGGGCAGCAGACCTGGGCCAGCTCCTCCCAGTGGGCGTCGTACACCCAGGCCTCGCGGGAGGTCAGCATCTGCCGCGGTTCGAAGACGGGACGCCAGCCGTCCGCGCTCTCGTGCATGACCTCGGCGTAGAACTCGCCGCGCGCCGGGTTCGGGCGCTCCACCCAGGGGTCGTCCTCGCCGAACCACTTCCGCACGTCGGCGAGGGCGGCGAACGGCACCGGCCAGGCCCGGAACCAGTCCTCCCACTCCCGCTGGGAGGCGGCGCCGAGCGCGGAGGCCCGCATGTCGCAGATGATCACGGCGCGCACCAGGTCGGGACGGCGGGCGGCGAGCTGCCAGGCGGTCAGCGCGCCCATCGCGTGCCCGATGACGACGGCCGGGCCGAGGCCGAGCTGTTCGAGGGCGGCCTCGGCGTCCTCCACGTAGGCCTCACGGCTGTAGGCGGCCTGCGGCGGCTTCTCGCTCTGGCCGTGCCCGCGCTGGTCGAGGGCGACGGCGCGGTGCCGCCCGGAGAGCCAGCGGGCGGTGGCGGCCCAGTGCGAGGCGCGGCCCATGAGGCCGTGCAGTAACAGCACGCCGTCGGTCCGGTCGGGTCCGGCGCCGGACCGCCCCGGTGTCCGCTCCCTCGCCTGCCCCGGCACGGCCTTCGGGGGTTCGGCGAACTCCCAGGCCGCGAGCCGTACACCGCCCGACCCGGTCACGTCGATGCGCCGCACCATTGGTCCTGGCACCCCCCCTGGAACCGTGTTCAGCTTCCGTATGCCGTCGTGCACATTCCTGTAGCGCGGGCCCGGGGGCCTCATGCGCAGACACTCAGGCTATCGAATACTTATTCGAAAATTGTGGCTCCGTCACCAACACCCCTCGTTCGAGTGACGCCTGGCCAGGATTGATCGCCGCCCCCCTGGGGAGATCTTCAACGGGAGGCGGACCGCTCGGGGAAAAGGGGTCCGAGGGGGACGACCTTGAGAGCTCGGGGCTCCGGGTCGTCGAAGGGGAGGACAGGCCCCGGCGCCACACGGCGCCGGGGCTCTCTCCACATCTCCGGCACATTCTCCCCCACCCCTTCAAGCCCTATGCCTCTCGCGACAGCCTCGCACGCCCGGCGCCCGCGCGCTGCGCTTCGACGCGCTCAACCACGGACGGGGAAAAGGGCGGCCCGGACCGGCGGCCCGCTCAGCGCTTGGCGACGAAGACGTGGGAGGCGACCTCCGCGTCCAGCTCCGCCGCCTCGCCGCTGCTGCCGACCAGCACACCGCCCGCCGACTCGGTCACGCTGACCACCGAGCCGGGCTGCACGCCCGCGCGGCGCAGCGTGTACATCAGCTGCGCGTCCGTCTGGATCGGCTCGCCGATCCGGCGGACGACCACCGTCTTGCCGTCGGCCCCCGGGTCCAGGTCGGCCAGCGACACCATCCCCTCGTCCAGGAACGGGTCGGCGCCGTCCTTCTCGCCCAGCTCCTCCAGGCCCGGGATCGGGTTGCCGTACGGCGACTCGGTCGGGTGCCGCAGCAGCTCCAGCACCCTGCGCTCGACGGCCTCGCTCATCACGTGCTCCCAGCGGCAGGCCTCGGCGTGCACCTGCTCCCACTCCAGGCCGATCACGTCGACCAGCAGGCACTCGGCGAGCCGGTGCTTGCGCATCACGCGCGTGGCCAGCCGGCGGCCCTCGCCCGTGAGCTCCAGATGCCGGTCGGGGGCCACCGAGACCAGTCCGTCGCGCTCCATCCGCGCGACCGTCTGGCTCACCGTCGGCCCGCTCTGGTCCAGGCGCTCCGCGATCCGGGCGCGCATGGGGACGACGCCTTCCTCCTCCAGCTCGAGGATGGTGCGGAGATACATCTCCGTGGTGTCGATCAGTCCGGACATACGTGCCCCTCGATTACCTCGGCCGGAGGCCCGGAGGCTCCCCGGCGCGTGCGCTGGCCCTGGAGTCAATTCTGACGCATCCCACTGACAACCGGGTGGCCCGCGCGAAACGCGGACGACCCGCGAGCTGGGTCCCTCCGCCTCGGCGGAGGAGCCGGCCGGACGTACCGGCAGCTCGCGGGTCGGGTGACTGCTTGAAATTGGGCCGGCCGCACGTCTCTGTCACGCGCTGGTCCGGCACCGCACAGGGTGGGGTGTCGGGCCGCTAGCCCGCAGCCACCTCACGCGTCCGGGTCTCACTCATCTACCGGATCACCTCCCTTCGTGTGTGCACAACACCCTAGGAAGCGGACCGGCGATACTCAACAGGTTTTTCTCACGGAACGCGTGTGCCGTCGCAGCGGGGGCCGCCCCGTGTGGTCAGGCGCGGCCGTCCCTCGCCAGGAGCGCCAGGTCCAGGCCCGTGGCGATGCGTGCGGCCACGTCCTCGGCGTAGGCCGCGTCGGCACGCTCGAAGGGGGTGCGGCCGGAGCCGCGCAGGAAGGTCACGACACCGAGGGTGCGGCCGCGGCTGCGCAGCACCGCGCACAGGGCGTGCACGGCGTCGCCCGGCCACTGCCGGGCCTCGGCCCACTCCCGCGCCCGGTCGGCGGGTACGGCCCCGGCGGAGGCGCGTACGGAGCCGATGCGGTCGACGCACTGGAGGGCAGGGTGTCCCGTTCCGTAGCGGACGGGCAGCCCGGCCTGCCCGGTGAGCAGGCTGGGCCCGGGGCCGCCGGAGGGGGTGGCCGCGACGCGGACCAGCCGGACCGGGGCCGGCGCTTCCTCGTCGGCCGGGGCGGTGCCGCCCGCCACACGGTCGATCAGGGCGTGGTCGGCGAAGCCGGCGAGGGCGAAGTCGAGGTGGACGGTGGCGGCCTCGGCCGGGTCCTCGCACTCGGCGGCGGCGCGGACGGCCCTGTGCAGCTGGTTGGTGCGGAACCGCAGCAGCGCGGCCTCCTGCTCGCCCTGCTTGGCCTCGGTGACGTCGGCGAAGAGCCAGGCGACGCCGAGCGGTACCGGTTCCTCGGCGAGCGGGGAGGCGAGCCGGACGAATCCGCTGCGCCAGCAGCGCCGCCGGTCGCCCTCCGGGGTGCGTACGCCCACCCAGAACTCGGCGGGGGCGGGCGGGGCGCCCTCGGCCAGGACGTGGGTGAGCGCGCTCTCCAGTTCCTCCAGGCCCTGGGTGAGCAGTTCACCGAGCGGCCGGCCCAGCGCGGCGGTGCGGCCGGTGCCCAGGGCCTGGGCGGCGTAGGCGTTGACGACGGCGGGCCGCAGGTCGGCGTCGACGAGGACGACGCCCCAGAAGGCGTCCTCGAACAGGGCCTCGCTGAGCGCGATGGAACGCTCCAGGTCGATCTGCGCGTGCACCTCGCTGAAGGCGCAGTACAGGCCGGCGGGCTTGCCGTCGGGCCCGTGCACGACCGCGGACTGGGTCCGCACCAGGACACGGCCGCCGTCCTTGGTGAGCAGCGCGAACTCGTGCACCTGGCGTCCGGGGGCGTGCATGGCGGCCATCAGCCGCCCCTCGACCTCCTCGGCGTCCGCGCTGCGCACGGCCCAGCCGGCGAAGCCGTGCCGTCCGACGGCCTCGGCGGCGGTCCAGCCCAGGATGCGCTCGGCCTCGCGGTTCCAGTGGGTGACGACGCCGTCGGCGTCGAAGGCGCACAGGGCCGCGTCCATGCCGTCGAGGAGGGCGGCCAGCAGATCGGAGCCGTCGTGGGTGTCGGCGGCCTGCGGACCGTCCCGCTCCGGCTCGGGCTCGTCCGGCCCCAGCTCGTCGGTGGCCCCTTTACGCCGGGAAGCACTCACCTGGACCCCCTGCAGGCTGCGTCCGCACGTACGGCGCGTCGTTTCGCTCACTGCCCATCATTCAACTGGAACGTGACCCAGCACACACCGGGTTCCCAGAACATTGAAGGAATTGCCGTCCGGGGAAATTCCCGTGCGCCGGGATCGACGCCGTGGACGCGCGCGCGGCCCGGGTCGTCGAGCCGGACCGATCGGTACCGGTCAGTGCCGGTAGAAGATCCGGTCGGCGTACCGGTCGAAGATGCGGCCGTTCCACTCGTGGCCGCCGTCGACGTTCCCGGAGCGCAGCAGCGGGGGTTCGATGCCGCGGTCGGCGAGGACGGCGGCGGTGGTGGCCATGACTGCCTGGAGGAGGGCGGAGGTGACGACGGTGGAGGCGGGGGCGAAGGGGGCCGCGACGGTGTCGAGGGTGAGTTCGGCGTCGCCGACCGCGATCTTGGAGTCGAGGACGATGTCGCAGTGGTCCTTCAGAAACGTCCCCGAGGCGTTCCGGGAGGTGGTCCCGGTCGCGTAGGCCACCGAGGTCACGCCGACGACCCGTACGCCGAGGGCGCGGGCGTGCACGGCCATCTCCACGGGCAGGGCGTTGCGCCCGGACAGCGAGACGACGATCAGGGCGTCGCCGGAGCGGAGGGGGGAGCTGTCCAGGACGGCGGTGGCGAGACCGTCGACGCGTTCCAGGGCGGAGCCGAGGGTGGCGGGCACGACGTCGACGCCGACGGCGCCCGGAACGGCGAGCAGGTTCATCAGGGCCAGGCCGCCGGCGCGGTAGACGAGGTCCTGGGCGGCGAGGGAGGAGTGGCCGGCACCGAAGGCGAACAGGCGGCCGCCTGCGGCCACGGTGTCGGCGAGCAGCGTCCCGGCGGCGGCGATCTGCTCGGCCTCCTCGTCCCGGACCCGCTGGAGCAGGCCGATGGCGGCGTCGAGGAACTGGCCGGCCGGCGTGCGGTCGCTCATGCGAGGTCCGTCCCTTCGGGGCGACTGTGTGTCGCGGATCACGGTGAGGTCTGGACCAGAGCCGTGTCAATACGGCGCCCGCGACCGGGGTGCGTCAGGGGCTCAGCCGCTCCACGCGCCAGCCGCCGTCCGGTTCGGCGACGTACCGCAGGCGGTCGTGCAGGCGGTTCTCGCGGCCCTGCCAGAACTCCACCGACCGCGGGGCGACCCGGAAGCCGCCCCAGTGCGGCGGTACGGGCACCTGCTCGCCCTCGGGGTAGCGGGCGGCCAGGTCGGCATAGGAGGCGTCGAGTTCCGCGCGGCCGGCGATCACCGTGGACTGGGCGCTGGCCCAGGCGCCGAGCTGGGAGCCGTGCGGGCGGGTGCGGAAGTAGGCGGCGGTCTCGTCGCGGCCGGTCCGGCGGGCCACGCCCTGGACGATGACCTGGCGGGTCATGGGGTGCCAGGGGAAGAGCAGGGAGACGTACGGGTTCCCGGCGAGGTCTCGGCCCTTGCGGGAGTCATAGTTGGTGTAGAAGACGAAGCCCTGCTCGTCGAAGGACTTCAGCAGCACCGTGCGGGAGCTGGGCCGACCGTCGGTGTCCGCGGTGGAGACGACCATGGCATTGGGCTCGAACAGCCGGGCCTCGGTCGCGGCCTGCTGGAACCAGCGGGCGAACTGGGCGACGGGGGTGGCGGCCAGGTCGGCCTCGACCAGCCCCTCGGCCCGGTAGTGCATGCGCATGGAGGCGAGGTCGAAGGGCGCGGTTTCGCCGGCTTCTCGGTCGGTCACGCGGTCATCTTGCCGTATCCACCGGGCGCCTTCGCGGGGTACCCTCGCCCTCCACCGCGGTCCTGGGTGGCACTGAGTGCCGCTCCACTCCCCTTTTGTGGCACTCGGGGTTATGGTGCTGCTGTCGTGCTGGTGGGGTGACAGCCGGCTGCACGGGGCATCACAGGGATGCCCACAGGGATGCCCGCCATGGACCGCGAGTCACGGGACGCGACCGTGGATCCGCCGGCGGACGGCCCGATTCCCGACGTCCCGCACCTGATCGCCGTCCCAGTCACCCCAGTCACCCAGTCACCCCACTCTTCACAGTCCGGCGCACCATCCCAGTAGCCCCAGTCGTCCCTGTCGCACCCTCTGGCCGCACAGACCACAAGGAGCCGCCTGATGTCCGACTTCGTACCCGGTCTCGAAGGAGTCGTCGCGTTCGAGACGGAGATCGCCGAACCGGACAAGGAGGGCGGCGCCCTCCGGTACCGGGGCGTCGACATCGAGGAACTCGTCGGTCAGGTCTCCTTCGGCAACGTCTGGGGGCTGCTGGTCGACGGCGCCTTCGATCCTGGCCTGCCGCCCGCCGAGCCGTTCCCGATCCCCGTGCACTCCGGGGACATCCGCGTGGACGTCCAGTCGGCGCTGGCGATGCTCGCCCCGGTGTGGGGCCTGAAACCGCTGCTGGACATCGACGTGGAGAAGGCGCGCGACGATCTGGCGCGGGCCGCCGTCATGGCGCTGTCGTACGTCGCCCAGTCGGCGCGCGGGCAGGGCGTGGCGATGGTGCCGCAGCGGGAGATCGACAAGGCCCGTTCCATCACCGAGCGGTTCATGATCCGCTGGCGGGGCGAGCCGGATCCCAAGCACGTGGCGGCCGTCGACGCGTACTGGACGTCCGCCGCCGAGCACGGCATGAACGCCTCCACGTTCACCGCCCGCGTCATCGCCTCCACCGGCGCCGACGTGGCGGCCGCCCTGTCGGGCGCGGTCGGCGCCATGTCCGGCCCGCTGCACGGCGGCGCGCCCTCCCGGGTCCTGGGCATGATCGAGGAGATCGAGCGGACCGGGGACGCGGAGGGCTACGTCAAGAGCGCCCTGGACCGCGGTGAGCGGCTGATGGGGTTCGGCCACCGGGTGTACCGGGCCGAGGACCCACGCGCGCGCGTGCTGCGCCGCACCGCCCGGGAGCTCGGCGCCCCGCGGTTCGAGGTCGCCGAGGCCCTGGAGAAGGCCGCCCTGGAGGAGCTGCACAGCCGCCGCCCGGACCGGGTGCTGGCCACGAACGTCGAGTTCTGGGCGGCGATCATGCTGGACTTCGCCGAGGTGCCGGCGCACATGTTCACGTCGATGTTCACGTGCGCGCGTACCGCGGGCTGGTCCGCGCACATCCTGGAGCAGAAGCGCACCGGCCGGCTGGTGCGTCCCTCCGCCCGTTACGTCGGCCCCGGTCCGCGCAGCCCGCGGGAGATCGCGGGCTACGACGACATCGCGCGCTGACCGAGCGCTTCACCGCACCCGGTCGGCGCACCCGGCGTCACACACGGCGTCACGCGGGGCTCAGCAGCTCCGCGTGATGCCGCTGGGCGACCAGCGGGTGGGCGCGCAGCTTGCCTTTCAGCTCGTTCAGCCCGTACTCCGCGAACAGCGGGTTGCCCGGGTCGTCCGTGACGCCGGGCGCGGTGGAGGCGTGCGGGAAGGGCAGCGGGGCGACGCGGGCGTCCAGGCGCGGGTTGTAGAAGAAGGGCACCGAGAACCGCTCGGTGGCGCCGGGCGGGGAGACGACCCGGTGGTTGGTGGCCACGAGGTAGCCGTCGGTGGCGACCTCCAGCAGCTCTCCGAGGTTGACGACGAACGCGCCCTCGATCGGCGGCACGTCGTGGAAGAGCCCGTCCGCTCGCTGCACCTGGAGCCCGCCGATGCGGTCCTGGAGCAGCAGGGTGAGGAAGCCGTAGTCCTTGTGGGCGCCGACGCCCTGGTCGGTGCCGTCGCCTGCGCTGCCGGGGTAGCGGACGAGCTTGAGGTGCGGGTGGGCGTGCTCGCCGAAGACCGGGTCGTAGAAGTCGGCGGGTGCGCCGATGGCGGTGAGCAGTTCGTGCAGCAGCCTGCGGGCGACGGCGCCGAGCCGGTCGATCCAGGCGAGCGCGGCGGTGCGCAGCTCGGGCAGGGCGGCCGGCCACTGGTTGGGGCCCTGGAGCCACCAGTACGCGGGCTCGCCCGGCCCGGGGACGCGGGCGGGCCGCTCGGCGCCTATGTCGAGCTGGTCGCGCCAGTCGCGGGCGCCGCCGGTGCGCTCGTCCCCGGTGCGCGTGTAGCCGCGGAAGTGGGGCGAGTTGACGTTGTCCAGGGCGAGACGGTCGGCCTCGGGGAGCCGGAAGAAGGCGTGCATCGCGTCGAGCAGCGCGTCGGTCTCGGCCCGGGTGACGCCGTGCCCGACGAGCTGGAAGAAGCCCACGTCGTGGGCTGCGCCGTGCAACTGCTCGTGCAGCAGCGCCCGTTCACGGGGGCCGCGGTCGGCCGCGGCGAGGTCGATGATGGGGAGCTGGTCGTACGACGGGGTCGTCGCCGTGTTCGTCATGGGTCACGTCCGCAGGGTGTACGGGTCCCGGGCAGCCGCCATGGGTGGGCGCGCGGCGCGGGTGCCGGATGAGAGGAACCGGGTGAGAGGTGCGGGCGATCGGGTCGCCACGGAAGGGCCTGGGTCAGGCGGAGCGCCGACAGCCCATGCTCGTGACGCGCACGTAGTCCACGTGGCGGCGTCGCACGAGCAGCAGAAGCATGCGCACAGGGTACTGCGGGGTGCGCGATACGGATGTGGCCCGGTTCACGCGGTCGCCGGGCCGCGGCCCAGTGCCTCCTCCAGCAGGGCCGACCACTGGGCCACCACGCGTTCGCGGCGGGCGGTGTCGTCGGTGAGGAGGTTGGCGAGGCCGAGGCCGCGGGCCATGTCGAGGAAGCCCTGGACGGTCTCGCGGGTGCCGGGGCGGGCCTCGTCCGCGCCCAGCAGCTGGACGGCTATGCGGTGCGTCTCGCGGCCGACACGGGCTTCCAACTCGGTGACGCGGGGGCGCAGTTGGTCCTCGTTGGAGGCGGCCACCCACAGATGGAGCGCGGCCCGGAAGAGGGGCCCGGTGTAGAGGTCGACGAGGGCGCCGACCACGGCTCGCCGGTCGTCGGCCGCGCCCTCGGGGAACAGGGCGCGCAGGGCGGTGGAGCGTTCCTCGGCCACGTACTCGACGGCGGCGGTGAACAGGTCCTCGCGGGTGGGGAAGTGGTGCTGGGCGGCGCCGCGGGAGACACCGGCGCGTTCGGCGACCACCGAGACCGTGGAGCCGGCCCAGCCGTGTTCGGCGAGGCAGGCCACGGCGGCCTGGAGGAGCCGCTGCCGGGTGGCCCGGCTGCGGTCCTGCTTGGGGGCGCGTTCCGCGCGGTCGTGTGTGGTCACACCACCCATTCCGGATCCCGTCGTTCGAGGAAGGCCGCCATGCCCTCGCGCGCCTGCGCGGAGGAGAACAGTCGGGCCGAGAGCGCGGTCAGGCCGGCCGCGTCCCGGTCGAAGGCTTCCAGCACCCTAGCCGTGAGCAGCCGTTTCGTCTCGGCCAGAGCCTGGGGGGAGGAGCGGCGCAGACCGTCGAGGATCGGCTCCAGTACGGCGTCGGCGTCGTCCCCGGCCGCCGTCACCAGCCCGGTCCGGACCGCCTCGGCCGCGTCGAAGCGTTCCCCGGTGAGGCAGTGGCGGGCCAGCGCGCGCGGGTCGGCGCGGGGCAGCAGCGGCAGCGAGATGACCGCGGGGGCCACCCCGATGCGCACCTCGGTGAACGCGAAGGTGGCCTGGTTCGAGGCGATCGCGATGTCGCAGGCCGCGAGCAGGCCGAGGCCGCCCGCGCGGACGTGTCCGGTGACGCGGGCGACGACCGGCTTGGGCAGTTCGACGATCTGCCGCAGCAGGGCGACCAGCGCGTCGGGCCGGGGAGGGTCGCGCAGGTCGGCGCCCGCGCTGAAGGTGTTGCCGGTGTGGGTGAGGACGACGGCGCGCACGGCGGCGTCCTCGGCGCAGTCGGCGAGCGCGGCGGCGAGTTCCCCGACGAGCGCCGCCGACAGGGCGTTGCGGTTGCCCGGCGAGTCGAGGCCCAGGATTTCGACGGCACGCGCGCGCGTGCGTGCGATCGTCGTCACGGCCACTCCCCCGCTTCCCGCGGCTGCTCGGACCCCTGGTCCCGCAGCCGCCGCCGCACCGAGGCACCCGCGCGCGTGGCGGCGTAGAAGGCCACGGGGAACAGGACCGTGTTCGGGCTGTGCAGGGCGAGGACGTCGCCCTTGCGCACGCCGGCCTCGGCGAACGCGGCGGCGGCACGCCGGTGGAAGCGGTCCACCTGGTCGTACGTGAGGGTGGTGCCGTCCATGCCGTCGATCAGCGCGGGGGCCCCGCCGAACCGGGCGGCTCGGCCCAGGACGGCCTCGTGGATGGGCAGTTCTACGGCCGGGACGTCTGCGTACTCGCTGCGGAACACGGTTCCTCCTCGCACACGGCGGGCGGGTCAGTACGACTTGGGCAGGCCCAGGGTCTGGTGGGAGACGTAGTTGAGAATCATCTCCCGGCTCACCGGGGCGATACGAGCCACGCGCGCGGCCGTTATCAGCGAGGCGAGCCCGAACTCGCGCGTGAGGCCGTTGCCGCCGAGCGTGTGCACGGCCTGGTCGACGGCCCGCACACAGGCCTCACCGGCCGCGTACTTGGCCATGTTGGCGGCCTCTCCCGCGCCCACGTCGTCTCCCGCGTCGTACAGGTGGGCCGCCTTCCCGGTCATCAGGCGGGCGAGTTCGAGGTCGATGTGGGCCTGGGCGAGCGGGTGGGCGATGGCCTGGTGGGAGCCGATGGGGGCCTTCCAGACGGTGCGCTCGCGCGCGTACTCCACGGCCCGGCCGAGCGCGTGACGCCCCATGCCGATCGCGAAGGCGGCCGTCATGATGCGCTCGGGGTTGAGTCCGGCGAACAGTTGCAGCAGGCCCGCGTCCTCGTCGCCCACGAGCGCGTCCGCGGGCAGCCGCACACCGTCCAGGACCAGCTCGAACTGCTTCTCGGCGGCGGTGATTTCCATGTCGATGGGGTGCCGCTGGAAGCCGTCCGCGTCCGGCGGGACGATGAAAAGGCAGGGCTTGAGGCGGCCGGTGCGCGCGTCCTCGGTGCGGCCGACGACCAGGACGGCGTCGGCGATGTCGACACCGGAGATGAACACCTTGCGGCCGGTGAGCACCCAGTCGGCTCCGTCGCGGCGGGCGGTGGTGGTGATGCGGTGGGAGTTGGAGCCGGCGTCGGGTTCGGTGATGCCGAAGGCCATGGTGCGGGTGCCGTTGGCCAGCGGAGGCAGCCACGCGCGCTTCTGCTCCTCCGTGCCGAACCGGGCGATGACGGTGCCGCAGATGGCGGGCGAGACGACCATCATCAGCAAGGGGCAGCCGGCCGCACCCAGCTCCTCCAGCACGATGGACAGTTCGGTGACGCCACCGCCTCCCCCGCCGTACGCCTCCGGCAGGTTGACGCCGAGGTAGCCGAGTTTGCCTGCCTCGGACCAGAGTTCGGTGGGAGGGCGTCCCTCGGCGACGGTGCGGGTGAGGTAGGCGCGGCCGTAGCGTTTGCCGAGCGCCGCCACGGCGGCGCGCAGATCCTTGTGTTCATCGGTTTCCAGCGTGGCGCTCACTGATCCTCCCGGGTGGCCTCTACGACGGCGAGCAGGGCACCGACCTCGACCTGGCGGCCGGGTGCGGCGTGCAGGGCGCTGAGCGTGCCCGTGACGGGCGCGGAGATCTTGTGCTCCATCTTCATCGCCTCCAGCCACAGCAGCGGCTGTCCGGCCCGTACGGCGTCGCCCACGGCCAGCCCGTCGGCGACGCGCACGACGGTGCCGGGCATGGGCGCCAGCAGTGAGCCGGGGAGACGCTGGGCGACGGGGTCGGGGAAGCGGGGCAGGGCGGTGAGCGCGGTCGGTCCGGCGTACACCCGCTCGCCGTACCGGGCGATCTCGTACCGGCGCCGGATGCCGCCGGCTTCGAGGACGACCAGGCACGCGTCCGCGTGCACCACCCGCACCCCTACGGCGTCGGCGGCCAGACCCGCGCGGGTGTGCCGGTAGCGCACCTCGTGCTCCTCGCCCGCCATCAGGTACCGCTTGACCTGCGGCTGCGAGGGCACGTTGCGCCAGCCGCCGAAGCGGGAACGGCCGTGCGCGTCGGCAAGAGCGGCGGCCAGGGGCGCGTACGGGTCGGGGGCGGGGGCGGTCAGTTCGGCGAGATGGCGGTCGTAGAAGCTGGTGTCCATACGGCCGCTCGCGAACTCCTCGTGCCGCAGGGACCGCACGAGCAGGTCCCGGTTGGTGACCGGGCCGTGGACGGCGGCCCGCTCCAGCGCGCCGGCGAGCTTGCGCAGCGCCTCCGCGCGCGTGGGGGCGTGGGCGACGGCCTTGGCGATCAGCGGATCGTAGTGGACGCCGATCGCGTCCCCGTCGCCGTAGCCGGTGTCCAGGCGGACGCCGGGGACGGACAGGCGGTGCAGGGTGCCGGTCTGCGGGGCCCAGTCGCGGGCCGGGTCCTCGGCGTACAGGCGGGCCTCGACCGCGTGCCCGCGCGCGGCGGGCGGTTCGGCGTCCAGGGCGTGGCCCTCGGCGACACGGATCTGCAGGGCGACCAGGTCCACGCCGAACACGGCCTCCGTGACCGGGTGTTCCACCTGGAGGCGGGTGTTCATCTCCAGGAAGTGCGCCCTGCCGTCGGCCACCAGGAACTCGACGGTCCCCGCACCGCTGTAGTCGACGGCCCGCGCGGCCCGTACGGCCAGCTCGCGCAACTCCTGCTCGGTGTCCGCGGGAAGCCCGGGTGCCGGGGCCTCCTCGACGACCTTCTGGTGGCGCCGCTGGAGGGAGCAGTCACGCGTGCCCAGCGTCCACACGGTGCCGTGGGTGTCGGCGAGGACCTGCACCTCCACGTGCCGCCCGCCCGCGTCGCCCCCGAGGTACGGCTCGACGAACACCTCGCCGTCGCCGAAGGCGCTCAGCGCCTCCGCGCGCGCGGCCGCCAGTTCGGCGTCCAGGTCCTTCAGCCACCGTACGATCCTCATCCCGCGCCCGCCGCCGCCCGCGGCGGCCTTCACGAGGACCGGCAGGTCGGCCTCGGTGACCTCGCGCAGGGGCCGCACGCCCATCAGCTCCTTGGCGCGGGTCTTGGACGCCATCGCCTCGATGGCCCGCGGAGGCGGCCCGATCCAGACCAGGCCCGCGTCCAGGACGGCCCGCGCGAAGCCGGCGTTCTCGGCGAGGAAGCCGTAGCCCGGGTGCACGGCGTCCGCGCCGGCCGCCACCGCCGCCTTCACGATCAGGTCGCCGCGCAGATACGTCTCGGCGGGCGTCACGCCCGGCAGGCGCACCGCGGTGTCGGCCGCGCGCGTGTGCAGCGCGTTCTCGTCGGCGTCCGAGTGCACGGCGACCGTCCGGATGCCCAACTCGGCGCAGGTGCGGAAGACACGGCAGGCGATCTCGCCCCGGTTGGCGACGAGCAGAGAAGAAATCAAGGGATCCCTCACATCCGGAAGACGCCGAAGCCGCCGCGCGCGCCCTCGAAGGGCGCGGTGTGGACGGCCGACAGGCACAGGCCGAGGACGGTGCGGGTGTCGCGCGGGTCGATGACGCCGTCGTCGTACAGCCGCCCGGACAGGAACGCCGGCAGCGACTCGGACTCGATCTGCCGCTCCACCATCGCCCGCAGCGCGGCGTCCGCCTCCTCGTCGTACGGCTGCCCCTTGGCGGCCGCCGACTGCCGGGCCACGATCGACAGCACGCCCGCGAGCTGCTGCGGCCCCATCACGGCGGACTTGGCGCTGGGCCAGGCGAACAGGAAACGGGGGTCGTAGGCCCGTCCGCACATGCCGTAGTGCCCGGCGCCGTAGGACGCCCCCATGAGGACGGACAGGTGCGGGACGCGCGAGTTGGACACCGCGTTGATCATCATCGCGCCGTGCTTGACGATGCCGCCCTGCTCGTACTCCCGGCCGACCATGTAGCCGGTGGTGTTGTGCAGGAACAGCAGCGGTACGTCCCGCTGGTTGGCGAGCTGGATGAACTGGGCCGCCTTCTGCGACTCCTCGCTGAACAGCACGCCCCGGGCGTTGGCGAGGATGCCGACGGGATAGCCGTGCAGGGTGGCCCAGCCGGTGGCCAGGCTCGTCCCGTACAGCGGCTTGAACTCGTCGAAGTCGGAGGCGTCGACGAGCCGGGCGATGACCTCGCGCGGGTCGAAGGGGATCCGCAGATCGCCGGGAACGATCCCCAGAAGCTCCTCCTCGTCGTACTCCGGTGGCGCGGCGGCGGGCGGATCGGGGTGCGCCTTGCGGTGATTGAGCCGGGCGACGACCCGGCGGGCCTGCCGCAGGGCGTCCGGCTCGTCGACGGCGAAGTAGTCGGCGAGACCGGACACGCGCGCGTGCATCTCGGCGCCGCCCAGGGACTCGTCGTCGCTCTCCTCACCGGTGGCCATCTTCACCAGCGGCGGACCGCCGAGGAACACCTTGGCCCGCTCCTTGACCATGATCACGTGGTCGGACAGGCCGGGGATGTACGCGCCCCCGGCGGTGGAGTTGCCGAAGACGACGGCGACGGTCGGGATGCCGGCCGCCGACAGCCGGGTCAGGTCCCGGAAGACGGCGCCTCCGGGGATGAAGATCTCCTTCTGGGACGGCAGGTCGGCGCCCCCGGACTCGACGAGGCTGACGCAGGGCAGCCGGTTGGCGAGCGCGATGTCGTTGGCCCGCAGCGCCTTCTTCAGGCTCCACGGATTGCTGGCGCCGCCGCGCACGGTCGGGTCGTTGGCGGTGATCAGGCATTCCACGCCCTCGGCGACCCCGATCCCGGTGACCAGCGAGGCGCCCACGGTGTAGTCGCTGCCCCACCCGGCCAGCGGCGACAGCTCCAGGAACGGCGTGTCGGGGTCGAGCAGCAGCTCGATCCGCTCGCGGGCGAGCAGTTTGCCGCGCCGCCGGTGCCGCTCGACGTACTTCGCGCCGCCGCCCGCGAGCGCCTTGGCGTGCTCGGCGTCGAGTGTGGCGAGCTTGTCGAGCATGGCCTCGCGGTGGGCCTGGTACTCGGCGGAGCCGGTGTCCAGGGCGGAGGAAAGGACCGTCACAGGAGGGCCTCCGGTATGTCCAGGTGGCGGGAGCGCAGCCATTCGCCCAGGGCCTTGGCCTGCGGGTCGAACCGGCGCTGGGCGGCGGCGCCCTCGCCGAGGATCCCTTCGACGACGAAGTTGAGGGCGCGCAGATCGGGCAGTACGTGCCGTTCCACGGCCAGCGTCCGGCTCTCGGGGACCAACTGCCGGAACGTCTCGGTCGTCAGCGCGTGCGCGAGCCACCGCCAGCCCTGTTCCGAGCGCGCCCACACGCCGACGTTGGCGTCGCCGCCCTTGTCCCCGCTGCGCGCCCCGGCGACGAGTCCGAGCGGGGCCCGCCGGGTCGGACCGTCCGGGAGGGGGTCCGGCAGCGGCGGCCGCTCCACGTCCTCCAGGGCGCGCGTCTCCTCGGGCGGTGGCACGGCGACCCGGCGGCCGTCGTGGAGGACGGCCACCTGCTCGACGACGTCCTGGGGGACGTACACGGCCTCGAAGACGCCGTAGGGCGCGCCCTTCCCGGGAGGCGCCGGCATGTGGAAGCCGGGGTATCCGGCGAGCGCCAGCTCCACGGCGGCCCCGCTGAACGCCCGCCCCACCGCCCGCGGGTCCCGGTCCCGTACGACCAGCCGGAGCAGGGCGCTCGCCGTCTCCTCGGTGCCGGCGTCGGCCCGGTCGGTCCGCACCAGGTCCCAGCGCACCTCGCCGGGGGGTGACCCGGCGGTGCCGAGCGCGTCCCGCATCTGCTGCCGCACCAGCTCTGCCTTGCGCTCGATGTCGAGTCCGGTGAGGACGAAGGTGACCTCGTTGCGGAAGCCGCCGAGGCGGTTGAGGCCCACCTTGAGGGAGGGCGGCGGGGCCTCCCCGCGCACGCCCTCGACGCGTACGCGGTCGGGTCCGTCCTGGCTGAGCCGTACGGTGTCCAGCCGCGTGGTGACATCGGGCCCGGCGTACCGGGCGCCGCCCGTCTCGTACAGCAGTTGGGCGGTCACCGTGCCGACGTCCACCACCCCGCCGCTGCCGGGATGCTTGGTGATCACGCAGCTGCCGTCCTCGTGGATCTCGGCGAGCGGGAAACCGGGGTGGCGCAGCCGGTCGAGGGCATGGTCGGCGAAGAAGGCGTAGTTGCCGCCGGTGGCCTGGGCGCCGCACTCCAGCACGTGCCCGGCGACGACGGCGCCCGCCAGCCGGTCGTACTCCCCCGGCCGCCAGCCGAAGTGGGCGACGGCGGGCCCGGTGACCAGGGCGGCGTCCGTGACCCGCCCGGTGACCACGACGTCGGCGCCCGCGCGCAGGCAGGCGGCGATCCCGAAGCCGCCGAGGTAGGCGTGGGCGGCGAGGGGGGTGTCCCCCTCGGGGGCGGAGCCGAGGGCCCGGGGGAGGTCGGCGGTGAGGTCGTCGCCCTCGACATGGGCGACGCGCAGGGGGATCCCGAGCCGCTCGGCCAGTTCCCGCACCCGGTCGGCGAGCCCGGCCGGATTGAGCCCGCCCGCGTTCGTCACGATCTTCACCGACCGCTCATGGACGAGTCCGAGGCACTCCTCCATCTGCCGCAGAAAGGTGCGGGCATAGCCGGCGGCCGGGTCCTTGAGCCGGTCCCGAGCCAGGATCAGCATGGTCAGCTCGGCGAGGTAGTCGCCGGTGAGGACGTCCAGTTCACCGCCGGTGAGCATCTCGCGCATGGCGTCGAACCGGTCGCCGTAGAAGCCGGAGGCGTTGCCGATGCGCAGGGTCATCCGGCCGCCCCCTGGGGCGCCCGGCCGGCGCCGGGCGGGCCGGCGAAGGCCTGGGCGATGTCCAGCCAGCGGTCGGCGTCCGGGCCCTCGGCGCGTACCGCGAGATCGGCGCGGTGGGCGCGCTGGGTGACCAGGAGGCAGAAGTCGAGGGCGGGCCCGGTGACACGCTGCCCGGCGTCCTCGGGGCCGTACGTCCACAGCTCCCCGCAGGGCCCGCGGACCTCCACGCGGAACTCCTCCTCTGGCACGGGCAGCCCCCGCACCCCGAAGGCGAAGTTCCGCGCCCGCACCCCGATGCGCACCACATGCTTGAGCCGGTCGGTGGGTGTGCGCACCACACCGAGCGCATCGGCGACGTCCTGCCCGTGCGCCCAGGTCTCCATCAGCCGCCCGGTCGCCATGGAGGCGGCCGACATGGGCGGCCCGTACCAGGGGAAGCGGGCCCCGGGGGGCGCCGCTCGCAACGCCCGGTCGAGAGCGGCCCGCCCCTCCCGCCAGCGCGCCAGCAGCATGTCGGGGGCCAGCCGCGCGCCTTCCGCGGCCCCCTCGTCCACGAACGAACCGGGCGCGGCCAGCGCCTTGTCCACGAGTTCCCGGAAGCCGGCGGAGTCGGTGACGGCGCGGAGGGCGGACCGGTCGGTCCAGGCGAGATGGGCGACCTGATGGGCGATGCTCCATCCGGGCGCCGGCGTCGGGCGCCCCCATTCCCCGGGGCCCAGCCCGGCGACAAGCCGATCTAGTTCGTCACTCTCAGCACGCAGATCGTCGAACACCAGCGTCGGATCGGACATGCGTGGAGCATGGCAGCGACCTCTGAAACAATCAAGCATGCTTGCATGAATTCACAGCCCCGCCGTGCGGCGCCGAAAACCGGCACCGGTTACGGGTGCGCCTCCGGAAGCGGCGCCTTGCTCCGCGCCACCTGGGTCCGCACCGCCCCCATGCTCGCCGCGATGACCAGGACGATGGCCACGGCCTGGAGGGCGGTGAGGGACTGGCCGAGGATGAGGAAGCCGGCCGTGGCGGCGAGGGCCGGTTCCAGGCTCATGAGGACGGCGAAGGTGGAGGCGGGCAGCCGGCGCAGGGCGAGCAGTTCGAGGGTGTACGGCAGGACGGAGGACAGCAGCGCCACCCCCGCGCCCAGGGCGAACGTCGTCGGGACGAGCAGCTTCGACCCGGACTCGGCGATCCCCAGCGGCAGGAACAGCAGCGCGCCGACCGCCATCGCCAGGGCCAGCCCGTCGGCCTGCGGGAAGCGCCGGCCGGTACGGGCGCTGAAGACGATGTACGCCGCCCACATCACGCCCGCGCTCAGCGCGAAGGCGACGCCGACGGGGTCGAGGCTGTCGAAACTCCCGCCGCCGAGCAGGAAGACGCCGGCCAGGGCCAGGGCGGCCCACACGAAGTTGATCAGGCGGCGCGAGGCCAGCACCGACAGGGCGAGCGGGCCGAGCACTTCGAGGGTGACGGCGGGGCCGAGCGGGATGCGGGCGGCGGCCTGGTAGAAGAGGCCGTTCATCCCGGCCATCGCGACACCGAAGACGACGACCGTGCCCCAGTCGGCGCGCGAGTGCCCGCGCAGCCGGGGCCGGCAGACCAGCAGCAGCACGATCGCGGCCACCAGCAGCCGCAGGGTCACCACGCCGAGCGCGCCCGCCCGCGGCATCAGCGTCACGGCCACCGCAGCGCCGAACTGCACCGAGATGCCCCCGGCCAGCACCAGCCCGACCGGGCCGAGCGAGCCGAAACGGCCCGGGGATCCGGGCGAGGGCGCGGTGGCCGGTGCGGAGGCGACCGGGGACGGCGAGGAAGGGGTGGCGGCGCTGGGCGTGGTCACGGGGCGGTCCAGTTACGGGGCTAGGGGTTTGTTCATCGCGATGTACTGATGGGTCCAGGGTAGTGGACGCGGTCAGGGGCGTGAACCCGTACACCACTGTCCACGATGCCCCGCCCGTCCCCACGGTTCACAGGCCGACGTACCCCTCCCGCGGCGACACCGCACGCCCGCCCGGCGTCCGGTCACGGTCCCGGTGTCCCTCCAGTCCCTCGGCGGCCCCACGGTCACGAGCCGCCGCGCGCCTCCCGGCCGTCCTGTCACTCCGGTCCTTCCAGTCCCTCCGCCAGCACCTCCGCCAGATGACGTCCCCGTACTCCGGCCAGCTGGTCCAGCTGGGTGCGGCACGAGAAGCCGTCCACGAGGACCACCGCGCCGTCCGGGGCCCGCCGTACCGACGGCAGGAGCTGTTCCTCGGCGCAGGCGGCCGACACCTCCCAGTGGCCCTTCTCGAAGCCGAAGTTCCCGGCCAGGCCGCAGCAGCCGCCGGACAGTTCGCCGGTCAGGCCGGCCGCCTCGCGCAGGTACCGGTCGGCCGCGTCGCCGAGCACGGCGTGCTGGTGGCAGTGGGTCTGGCCGGCGACCGGGCGGTCCAGGCGGGGCGGGGTCCAGCCGGGGGCGTGGCGCCGCAGGGCCTCTGCGAAGGTCAGGACGCGGTCGGCCAGGCGGCGGGCCCGCGGGTCGTCGGGCAGCAGCTCCGGCAGGTCGGTGCGCAGGGCGGCGGCGCAGCTCGGTTCCAGGACGACGACCGGGGCGGCGGTCTCCAGCACCGGTTCCATCAGGTCGAGGGTGCGGCGCAGCACCGCGCGGGCCCGTTCCAACTGGCCGGTGGAGACGTACGTCAGGCCGCAGCAGACGCGGCCACGGCCCCGCAGGACGGACACGGGGTTCAGCAGCGCCGAGCTTCCGTCGCCCACCGGAGGGCGGCGCAGGCGCAGGGTCGGCGGGAGCGCCACCCGCAGCCCGGCCGCCTCCAGCACGCGTACGGCCGCCCGGCCCACGGACGGCGAGAGGTGCTCGGTGAAGGTGTCCGGCCACAGGACGACCAGATCGCCCGCTCCCTCCCCGGCGTCCGCCCGTGCGTCCGCCCGCGTGCGCCACCATCGGGTGAACGGCTCGCGGGCCAATCGCGGGATCCCTCGTTCGGGTGTGATTCCGCCGAGCCGTTTCACGGCCGACGCGAGCGGCCGCAGTGCGGCGAGCGCGTTCAGCAGTGGCGCGGTGCGCGTACGGGCGGTCCAGCGCAGCCACACCGGAAGCCACCCCAGGGCGTAGTGGGCGGCCGGGCGGCGCCGTCCGGCGTAGTGGTGGTGCAGGAACTCCGCCTTGTACGTGGCCATGTCGACCCCGACCGGGCAGTCCGAACGGCACCCCTTGCACGACAGGCACAGGTCGAGCGCGTCCCGGACCTCCACCGACCGCCAGCCGTCGGTCACCACCTCACCGGCGAGCATCTCGTGCAGCAGCCGGGCACGCCCGCGCGTGGAGTGCTCCTCCTCGCCCGTGACCCGGAAGGAGGGGCACATGACCGCGGCGCCCGACACCTCGGTCGTACGGCACTTCGCGACCCCGACGCACCGGCGCACCGCCGCCGAGAAGTCCCCCTGGTCGGCCGTGTAGCCGAAGGCCACATCGACCGGGCGGCGCGGCAGCACGGCGAAGCGCAGGTTCGCGTCCAGGGGCGCCGGACGGACCAGCATCCCGGGATTGAGCAGGTCGTCGGGGTCCCACAGTCCCTTGACCCGCTCGAAGAGGGCCACCATCCGCTCGCCGTACATCGTCGGCAGCAGCTCAGCGCGCGCCTGCCCGTCCCCGTGCTCCCCGGACAGCGAACCGCCGTGCGCCACCACCAGCTCGGCCAGCTCCTGCGAGAACCGCCGGAACCGGCCGATCCCGGCCGGGGTCAGCAGGTCGAAGTCGATACGGACGTGGATGCAGCCGTCCCCGAAGTGCCCGTACGGTGCGCCCCGCAGCCCGTGGGCGGCCAGCAGCTCCCGGAACCGCCGCAGATACGCGCCCAGCCGCTCCGGCGGCACCGCACAGTCCTCCCACCCCGGCCACGCCTCTGTGCCGTCCGGCATCCGGGTGGCCGTCCCGCTCGCGTCCTCCCGGATCCGCCACAGCGCGCGCTGCGCGGCCGGGTCCTCGACGATCGCGGCGTCCACGGCGTCGGCCGCCCGCGCGATCGCCTCCGCAGGCGCGCGTGCCTGCGCCGCCGTCTCCCCGCCCGTCTCCACGAACAGCCAGGCGTCCCCGCGCGGCAGCCCGGCCGCCGCGGAGGGCACCAGGTCCCGTGCCATCCCCTCCACCGTCAGCGGCCTGTGCGGCAGCAGTCCGGCCGCGGCGTCGGCGGCGGCGCCCTCGTCGGCGTATCCCAGCACGGCCAGCACGCGCGCGGGGGGCGTCTCGACGAGCCGTACGACCGCTTCCGTCAGCACGCCGAGAGTGCCCTCCGAGCCGCAGAAGGAGCGCGCCACGTCCGCGCCGTTCTCGGGCAGCACGGCGTCCAGGGCGTACCCGGAGATACGGCGGGGCAGTCGCGGGAAGCCGGTGCGCAGCCGGGCGAGTTCGCTCTCCACCAGCTCCCGCAACCCGTCCGGTGCCCCGGCCCACTCGCGCCCGAGCCGCAGCCTCCGCCCGCGCGCGGTGAGCACCGACAGCTCCCGCACGCTGTCCGCGGTCGTCCCCCAGGCCACCGAATGGGAGCCGCACGAGTTGTTGCCGATCATCCCGCCGAGCGTGCACCGGCTGTGCGTGGAGGGGTCGGGGCCGAAGCGCAGCCCGTGCGGTGCGGCGGCCTCCTGGAGCCGGTCCAGGACCACGCCCGGCTGGACGACGGCGGTCCGCTCCCCGGGGTCGAGCGCCAGCACCCGGTTCATGTGCCGGGTGAAGTCCAGCACCACCCCCGTCCCGGTCGCCTGGCCCGCGATCGACGTCCCGCCGCCCCGGGCGACCACCGGCACTCCGCGCGCCCGGCAGACCTCCAGCACCGCCGCCACGTCGTCGGCGTCCCGCGGAGCCACCACACCCAGCGGGACCCGCCGGTAGTTGGACGCGTCCATGGTGACCAGCGCCCGTGAGGTGGCGTCGAACGCCACCTCCCCGCGCACGGCCCGGCGCAGCTCCGCCCGAAGCTCCGAAAGATCCGCGAGATCGGTCATGCGTCCAGCATGCACGCGATCGATTCGGCGGCCGTCTCACCCGGCGGAATGCGTTTCACCCGGATTTCTCCGACCCGCTACTCTCCCGTTCGTGGCTGAGATCCAGATTCCCTCTGACATCAAGCCCGCGGACGGACGTTTCGGCGCGGGACCCTCCAAGGTGCGGACCGAGGCGCTGGACGCCCTCGCCGCCACCGGCGCATCCCTCATGGGCACCTCCCACCGCCAGGCCCCGGTCAAGAACCTGGTCGGCCAGGTGCGCGAGGGCATTCGCGAGCTGTTCCGGCTCCCCGACGGCTACGAGGTCGTGCTCGGCAACGGCGGCTCGACGGCGTTCTGGGACATCGCGACCCACGGACTGATCGAGAACAAGTCGCAGCACCTCACCTTCGGCGAGTTCAGCTCGAAGTTCGCCAAGGCCGCCAAGCTCGCCCCCTGGCTCGCCGAGCCCACCGTCGTCTCCTCCGACCCCGGCACGCACCCGGAGCCGCGGGCCGAGGCGGGCGTCGACGTCTACGCCTTCACGCACAACGAGACCTCCACCGGTGTCGCCATGCCCATCAAGCGCGTGGCCGGCGCCGACGAGGGCGCCCTGGTCCTGGTCGACGCCACCTCCGGCGCCGGCGGCCTCCCGGTCGACATCGCCGAGACCGACGTCTACTACTTCGCCCCGCAGAAGTCCTTCGCCTCCGACGGCGGCCTGTGGATCGGCGTGTTCTCCCCGGCCGCGCTCGAACGCGCCGAGCGCGTCCACGCCTCCGGCCGCCACGTCCCGGAGTTCTTCTCGCTGCCCACGGCGATCGACAACTCCCGCAAGAACCAGACGTACAACACCCCGGCGCTGGCCACCCTCTTCCTGCTCAACCAGCAGCTGGAGTGGCTCAACGGCCAGGGCGGCCTCGCCTGGTCCACGGCCCGCACCAAGGACTCCTCCTCCCGTCTCTACGCCTGGGCTGAGGAATCCAAGTACGCGACCCCGTTCGTCACCGACCCGGCCAAGCGCTCCCAGGTCATCGGCACGATCGACTTCTCCGACGAGATCGACGCCGCCGCCGTCGCCAAGGTCCTGCGCGCCAACGGCATCGTGGACACCGAGCCCTACCGCAAGCTCGGCCGCAACCAGCTGCGCATCGCGATGTTCCCGGCCATCGACCCGGCGGACGTCGAGGCCCTGACGAAGTGCGTCGACCACGTGATCGAGAAGCTGTAGCCGTCCCCGCACACGACGGCGAAGGGCGCCCGGCGGTCTGCATCCGCCGGGCGCCCCTCGCGGTCCGCGCCCCTGCCGGTCCGTGCCTCCTGCCGGTCCGTGCCTCCTGTCGGTCCGGGTCGGACGCTCTCAGTCCAGTTCGATCCGGGCGGCGACCGGCAGGTGGTCGCTGCCGGTGGCGGGCAGGGTGCGGATGTGGGCGACGGCCGCCGAGCGCGCCATGACCTGGTCGATCCGGGCCAGCGGGAAGGCGGCGGGGAAGCTGAGGGCGAAGCCCCGTTCCGCGACGTTCAGCCGCGAGGTCAGCGGGGCCAGCCCGCGGTCCTCGACCGTGCCGTTGAGGTCGCCCAGCAGGATCACCGTTCTCAGCTCCTCGGCGGCCACGGCCTCGCCCAGCAGCAGGGCGCTCTCGTCGCGCCGGGCGGACGCGAGGCCGCTCGCCCGGACGCGGAGGGAGGGCAGGTGTGCCACGTAGGCCGCGATCCGGCCGTGCGGGGCGTGCACCACGGTCCGCAGCCCGCGGCTCCATGCCTCCGTGATCCCCCGGGGCTTGATGTCGAGGAGCCGGGTGCCGCTGAGCGGATGCCTCGACCAGAGTCCGACGGTGCCCCGGACCTCGTGGTACGGGTAGGCGGCGGCGAGGGTCCTCTCGTAGACCGACAGCGCCGGGGGCACCAGCTCCTCCAGCGCGATGAGGTCGGGCCCGGCGTCGGCCAGGGCGCGGGCCGTGCCCGCCGGATCGGCGTTCTCGTCGCTGACGTTGTGCTGCACCACGACCAGTTGGCGCGCGCCGGGCGCCGGCCCGGGCAGGAACAGCCCGCCGAAGAGGTATGTCCAGGCCGCCACCGGCAGCAGCAGAGCCACCAGCGCCACGGCCGAACGGCGCAGCAGCGCGAGGGCGAACAGCACCACGACCACCAGGCCGAGCCACGGCAGGAACGCCTCCAGCAGACTGCCCAGGCGGCCCGCCGAGTTGGGCACAGCACGGTGGAACGCCAGCAGCCCGGCCGTCAGCGCCGCGAGCGCGGCGAGCACCCGCCCCCGCCGCCACGCCGACCGGTGCCCCGCGTCCCCCTGCGCCTCCTGGCCGGGAGCACGCCGCCCCGCCCGGCGCCGCGCCCACGGGGGGACCACCGCCCTCACCGCCGCTGCCGCACCGCCGCCCGCCCGTTCCCGACCCACCCTGGCTTCCCATCCACTCGGCCTCGCCATCCAAGACGCTCCTCCGAATGGATCAGTTTCCGACATCCGCGGGTGGGCACCAGGACGACCGGACGCCGTCCGGTCGACGACAGGCCGCAACCGTGAGGCGCCCGGCGTCGAGCACCGGGCGCCTCGCGGTCGTCAGGACGCCGTGCAGCTCACGCTCGGCACACCCCCGCCCCCGGGCGCGCCACCGAAGCCGAAGGCGGTCGAACCATTGGCCGCGATCGCCCCGTTGTGGGCGGCGTTGACCGCCGTCACGGTCCCCCCGCTCTGGGTGTACGACGCGTTCCACATGTTGGTGACCTTCTGGGGCCCGCTCCAGGTCCAGGTCACCTTCCAGGACTTGATCGCGGTGGTGCCCGTGTTGGTCACCGTCACATCGGCGTTGAAGCCGCTGCCCCAGTCGCTGCTGACGACGTAGGCGGCCCGGCAGGCGGCCTTGCCGCCGCCGTCACCGCCGCCGTTGTCGCCGCCGCCCCCGGTGCTCGGGAAGCCCGGTGCCTTGACGGTCGCCAGATAGCCGTCCTTCACCGTGTCCACGCTCTGCCAGTCGTCCTTCAGGATCCCGCCGGTGTCACCGGAGTTGGGGTTCCAGGACCAGAACGTCCAGTGGAAGGAGTCGCCGCCGTACGTCGAGGTCGGGCGCAGGTAACTCACCAGCGCCGCCAGCCACTTCTGGTCCACCGTGGGCTGGAGCGTGGTGCCGAACTCGCCGACCCAGACGGGGGCGATGTTCTGCTTGAAGATGTAGCCCCAGTACTTGTCCCAGATGCCGGGCATGTTGTTGGGGAAGGACGGGTCGCTGAACCAGCTCTGCTGGGCGACGCTGGTGGCGTAGTCGTGGGCGGAGTACACGACCCGGTTGGCCACGTCGAGGCGTACCGGGTACTGGCCGACGCCCATCAGGTTGCCGCCCCACCAGCCGGAGACGCCGTTGAAGGTCTGGATGCCCTCGACGAAGATCAGCAGGTCGGGGTTGGCGGAGAGGACCGCGTTGCCGGCCCGCTCGGCGGCCAGCCGCCAGTCGGTCGCCTGGTCGCCGCAGCCCCAGCAGGCCGGGTCGTGGGGCTCGTTGTGCAGGTCGATGCCGATGACCGTGGCGTTGCCCTTGTAACGGGTCGCCAGCGACTTGAGGTTGGCGATCCACGTCGACTCGGGGACGGAGGCGGTGTACCAGAGGGCCGACTGGCCGCCCGAGTCCGGCCGGTGGCGGTCGAGGATGACCTTCAGGCCGTCCTGGCCGGCGTACGCTACGAGCTTGTCGATGACCTGGAGGGAGGTCAGCCCCTGCAGGTCGGCGTTCTTGCCGGCGGAGAAGTCGATGCTCGAGGGCATCGCGCCGGACTTGAGGATGTCGTCGCTGTAGGGCAGCCGGATGGTGTTGTAGCCCAGCGACTTCATCTGGTCGATCATGCTCTTGTAGTCGCGGGACCACAGGCCGTGGACGACCTGGTTGCTGGTCTCGAAGCCGAACCAGTTGATGCCGGCGATCCGGACGGACTGTCCGGACGCGTCCAGGATCTGGCGTCCGCTGGTGTGCCAGTAGCCGACGCCGCCCGCGGTGGGGGCCGCGTGCGCGGTGGCCGGCAGGCCGAGTCCCAGGCCCAGCGGTAACAGGAGCGCCGCGGCGGCGCAGAGCGCTCTTCGCAAGGTGCGGAACATGTTGCTGCTTCCTCCCGAGGGGGCCGCGGGACCGGAACGAGTGGGAGCGCTCCCACACACCCGCGCCTCCCAGTGGAAGTCAGGTGGCGACCACCCGTCAAGAGCGCCGACGCAACAAACGCCCCAACCCCCACACCGCGGCCACCGCACCGGCCACCACGGCGACGGTGCCCGCGCCGAAGCGGCCGCCTCCGCCCTGACCGGCCCCGACGGAGTTCGAACCGCCCTGCCGGGACGGCGACTTGGCGGACCCGTCGGCATCCGGCGCGTCGCGCACCTGCACCGGGCTCTCGGAGCCCTCGCTGCCGTACAGGAGCTTCGTGCCGTCCACGCTGTAGGTGGCGGACTCCCCCTGCCCCTGAAGCGGCACGTCGAGCCGGCCCGCGCGCTTGATCCTGCCGCCGTTCCAGTCGTAGTGGATGCCGCCGAAGTAGCCGCGCACGGCGAGGTGCGTGCCGTCCGGGGAGAGGGCGGCGTCGGTGGCCCACAGGTCGACGGGGGCGATCGGCTTGAAGACGTTCGTGCCCGAGGAGGACAGCTCGGCCGGGCCCTCGTAGAGGTGGCCGCCGTCCTCCTTCTTGTCGATGATGTAGACGCGCCCCGTCTTCGGGTGCACGACCATCGACTCGGCGTTGCGCGGCCCGTCCGCGTACTTCACGACGTACTGCGTGGCCCGGATCGTCTGGTCCTTCAGCTCCTTCGGCTCGGGCAGCCGGTAGATCCACACGTACGGCCAGGTGCCGTCGAGGTTGTCGCCGATGTCGCCGACGTAGATCTGGTTGCCGGGCCCGATGGAGATGGCCTCCATGTCGCGGGGCTTGCCGATGCCGCTGAGGGTGACGGTGGCGACGGTCTCGCCGGTCCTGCCGTCCACGGCGTAGATCTGCGGGCCGTAGCCGCTGTCGTTGTGCGTCCAGTAAACGCCCGGATGCAGGTGCGAGGCCGCGAGGCCGCTGGACTCCTTGATCCGCGGGTCCTTGATCGTGAACCCGTCGTCACCGTCGGCGGCGAGGGCGGCGGGCGCGGCGAGCGCACCCGCGAGAAGGGCCCCGGCAAGCAGGGCGAACGGTCGGCGCATCCCCCAAGCCTGCCATCCCGCACGGATGTTCACACTGCGTGGTGGGCCTCACATCGCACCGTCCCCGCCCATCGTCCATGATGAGCGGATGCTCAGGTTCATGCCCGTCGGCGACTCCATGACGATCGGCAGCGCGGGCGAGCACACCTGGCGTTACCGCCTGTGGCAGCACCTGTGCGCGACGCACGGCGGTCCGTTCACCCTCGTCGGCCCGCGCGAGACGCTCTACGACAAGTCGGCGGACGCGCCGACCTCCCTCGCCTACGCCGATCCGGACTTCCCCCGCGCCCATCTGGCCGGCTGGGGCGAGGGCTGGGGGCACATGGTCCCGCTCGTCGGCGACGCGGTACGCGAGTGCCGCGCGGATGTGCTGCTGGTCTCGCTCGGCCTGATCGACCTGGGCTTCTACACGAACGCCGAGCAGACGGCGGTGCACGTGAAGGCCTTCGTGGCACAGGCGCGGGCCGCCGACGCGCGTATCCGCGCGGTCCTGCTCCCGGTGATCACGAACATCCGCGCCGAGGCCGACCCGCTCTTCGCCGCGGAGGTGGACCGCTTCAACGAGCTGCTGGCCGAGACTGTGGCCGGCCTGGACGAACCCGGCTCCCCGCTGCTCCTGACGCCCCCGCCGCCGGCGTACGACACCCACACGGACACCTACGACGGCACCCACCCGAACGAAAGCGGCGAGCACAAGATCGCGGCGGCGTTCGCGGGGGCGCTGCACCAGGAGTGGGGGTGGGGTGGGGAATACGGGGGGTGAGCCGCGTCGGCTTCTCCTCTTGGCATCTGCGCTGCCACACCGCCAACTGGCAACTTTGACGCCAGGTTGCACAGCAGCGCATCGCTGACGCTCACCGCTCATGCGGACCCCGAGTGGAAACGACGAAGCCGCCGCCTCCAACTCGCTTCGAACGCAAGCAGAAGGCGACGGCCCCTCACACAGACCCGCTACCTCACCATGCGAAGGCTTCGGGAGACGGTCCGGAACCGGGGAAGATCTCGTCCAGAGACGTCAGCAGCTCCTCGCTCAGCTCCAGCTCCAGGGCGCGCAGCGCCGAGTCCAGCTGCTCCTGCGTGCGGGGGCCGACGATCGGGCCTGTGACGCCGGGGCGGGTCAGCAGCCAGGCGAGCGCCGCTTCACCGGGCTCCAGGCCGTGCTTGTCGAGGAGGTTCTCGTACGCCTGGATCTGCTCGCGTGTCTTGGTGTCCTTGAGCGCGTCGGCAGCGCGGCCGCTCGCCCGGCGCCCCTGCGTTGCCTCCTTCTTGAGGACGCCGCCGAGCAGTCCTCCGTGCAGCGGAGACCAGGGGATGACACCGAGGCCGTAGTCCTGGGCCGCCGGGATGACCTCCATCTCGGCGCGGCGCTCAGCGAGGTTGTAGAGGCACTGCTCGCTGACCAGGCCCATGCGGCCGTGCCGGGCAGCCAGCTCGTTGGCTTGGGCGATCTTGTAGCCGGGGAAGTTGGACGACCCGGCGTAGAGGATCTTGCCCTGCTGGACCAGGACGTCGATCGCCTGCCAGATCTCCTCGAACGGCGTCGACCGGTCGATGTGATGGAACTGGTAGATGTCGATGTAGTCGGTCTGCAGCCGCTTGAGGGAGGCGTCGACGGCCCGGCGGATGTTCACCGCGGAGAGCTTGTCGTGGTTGGGCCAGACGTCCCCGTCGCCCGCCATGTTCCCGTACACCTTGGTGGCGAGGACCGTCCTGTCGCGCCGCCCGCCACCCTGGGCGAACCAAGTACCGATGATCTCCTCGGTGCGGCCCTTGTTCTCACCCCACCCATAGACGTTGGCGGTGTCTACAAAGTTCAGACCCGCGTCGAGAGCGGCGTCCATGATGCCGTGGCTGGTTGATTCGTCTGTCTGCGGACCGAAGTTCATCGTGCCGAGAACGAGTCGGCTGACCTTGAGTCCCGTGCGTCCGAGCTGCGTGTACTTCATGGACCACAAGCCAACTGCTTCGAGCCCGCTCCAGGCAAGGGCATCAGGTGCCGCCGTCAGGAGTCGTCTCCGAGGTGGCGGTACAGCGTGGCCCGGGAGACGCCCCGAGCCTTGGCGATGGCGCTGACGCTTCGCCTTCCTCGCGCGGGCCACGGTCAACACGTCCTCGTTCACGACGGACGGCCGTCCACCGGTACGCCTCTGTGCCTTGGCTGCGTCGAGTCCGGCGCGGGTGCGCTCCTTGATGAGGCTGCGCTCGAACTCCGCCATGGCTCCTACCACCGCCAGTGTCGTTGTCCAGTGCCATGGAACCTTGAGCGTGCGTCATCGAAGTTCGAGTGGCGAGGTCGCGCTGGCCTGGCTGTTCACCCGGCCCGGCGTGACCGGCCCGATCGTCGGCCCGCGCACCGCCGAGCAGCTCGCGTCGGCGCTGCGGGCGGTCGAGCCGGAGCTGAGCGGGGAACTGCCGGCCGGACTCGACGAGATCTTCCCGGGACCGGGTCCGTCGCCGGAGGCCTTCGCCTGGTAGGCACCTCCCGCGCCGCCCGAGCGGCCGTACCGGCCCTGGCGTCCGTGCTCCGCGTCACCTGCCGAGCGCGGACGCCAGGGCGACGACGGCGAGCATCAGCACGAGCGCACCGGCCATGATCCGGTTCCGGGTTTTCGGGTCCACGTACTCGAGACTAACCGGCCCCCCGCAGTGGCCAGCGGCCGACCGGCTCGTAGCGGGGCTGCTCCCCCTGCACCCCGGACCTCGGCAGCAGGCTGCGCACGAGGACCAGCTCCTCCACGGTCCACGCACCGCTCGTGAAGTCCCGCAGCGCCTGGACGTACGGCCGTACGTCCAGGCCGTCCCGGCTGCGCGCCACCGTCAGGTGGGCCTGGTAGGGGCGGTGCTCCTTCATCGGCACACCCGTCTTCCGCGCCGCCGCCTCCGCGCGGTCGGCCAGCAGCCGCAGGGTCGCGAGGTCGCCCTCCGCCCCCGTCCACAGCGCCTTGCCGCGCCCGAACTGCCCTCCCCCACGCAGGGCGAGCGAGAAGACCCCGGTCCGGTGTGCGGCCTTCTCCAGGCGGGCCGACAGCTCGGGTACGACCTCCTCACCGACCTCGCCGTAGAAGGCGAGCGTGAAGTGCCAGGCGGGCCGCTGCGTCCAGCGCAGCCGGTCCGCGCCCGGCAGCTTCCGCAACCCGGCGATCTCGTCCGCGAGCGCGCCGAGCACGTCCCGCGGGGGCAGTACGGCGGCGAACAGTCTCATGGGCCCAGTGTCCCGCCGCGCTCCCGGACGTGACCTGGTCACCGTGCGTATCGTTGTACCGCGCGGCTGCATGCGACCAGGCAGCAGCGGGGAGGAGCGGCACGGTGACTGTTCTGGCAGACAGGATCGAGATGGCCGACCACAGCGACGGGCCCACCCTCGACGAGATGTTCAAGTGGCTGGAGCAGATGCACATCCCCGAGGGTCTCAAGGCCGAGATCGTCGGGGGGGGCATCTTCGTGACGCCACAGCGCGACACCCACTGGGAGATCATCCTGGACATCGTCGAGCAGTTGCGCGCCAAGTACCCGCGCAAGCGCGTGAAGTCCGACGTCCGCATCGACTATCCCGGACACCTCAACGGCTTCGCGTCCGACGTCGTGGCACTCGCGGAGAGCGCCCGGACGGACGAGAAGGGTCACTGGCGTCCCGGGGACGTCGAGCTGGTCGCCGAGGTGATCTCCCAGGGCACCGCCAGGAACGACCACGGTCCGAAGAAGGACGCGTTCGCGGCCGCCGGAGTGCCGGTGTACCTGATCGTGGACCCGTACACCGGCACATGGCATCTGCACACCCTGCCCAAGGACGGCGAGTACCGCGGTGTCCTCAGCCTCGACTTCGGTGACGAGATCGACCTGAACGACACCCCGGTCGGCCTCGTCCTCAAGACCGACGAGTTCCCTCGCGACTGACCCCTGCCCGGCGGACCGGACGCACCCGGGCTACGCCACGGCGGCCAGTTCCTTTCGGTGCTCTCGGGGGACGAGGTCCACGCGGGGGTGTCCGCGGTTCCAGCCGAACGACAGGCGCAGACCGCCGGCGCGGGCCAGGACCAGACCTATGGTGGCGGCCGCGGCGAGCGAGACGACACCGCCCACGGCGAAGCCGACGCGGGCGCCGTAGGCGTCGGTGATCCAGCCGACGAGGGGCGCGCCCAGCGGCGTACCGCCCATGAAGACCATCATGAACAGGGCCATCACCCGACCGCGCATGGCCGGGTCGGTGCCCATCTGCACCGCGGTGTTCGCCGTCACGTTGACCGTCAGGCCGAAGATCCCGATGGGCGCCATCAGCAGTGCGAACAGCCAGTACGACGGGGCCAGCGCGGCGACGACCTCCAGCGCGCCGAAGGCCGCGGCGGCCGCGATGAGCACGCGCAGCCGGGCGGTGCCGCGGCGGGCCGCGAGCAGGGCGCCGACCAGGGAGCCGACCGCCATCACGGTGTTGAAGAGGCTGTAGGCGCCTGCTCCGGAGTGGAAGACGTCCTCGGCGTAGGCCGACAGCCACACCGGGAAGTTGAAGCCGAAGGTGCCGATGAAGCCGACCAGGACGATCGGCCAGATCAGCTCGGGGCGGCCGGCGACGTAGCGCAGGCCCTCGCGGAGCTGGCCCTTGCCGCGCGGCGCGCGCTCGACGACGTGCAGCTCACGGGTGCGCATCAGCAGCAGGCCGACGATGGGGGCGACGAAGGACAGGCCGTTGGCGAGGAACGCCCAGCCGGTGCCCACGCCGGTGATCATCACGCCCGCAACGGCGGGGCCGACCAGACGGGCGGACTGGAAGTTCGCGGAGTTCAGGCTGACCGCGTTCTGGAGCTGCTGCGGGCCGACCATCTCCGAGACGAAGGACTGGCGGGCCGGATTGTCGACGACCGTGGCGAGGCCCACCGCGAACGCGGCGAGGTAGACGTGCCACACCTGGACCTGGCCGGTGAGGGTGAGTACGGCGAGCGCGAGGCCGGTGACGGCCATGGCCGACTGGGTGACGAGCAGCGTGGGCCGCTTGGGCAGTCGGTCGACGAGGACGCCGCCGTAGAGGCCGAAGAGCAGCATCGGCAGGAACTGGAGGGCCGTGGTGATACCGACGGCGGCCGAGGAGCCGGTGAGGCTCAGGACCAGCCAGTCCTGCGCGATGCGCTGCATCCAGGTGCCGGTGTTGGAGACGACCTGGCCCAGGAAGAACAGGCGGTAGTTCCTGACCCTCAGCGAGCTGAACATCGAGGACTTGCGGGGGGTGTCGGGGGCGGTGGGGGAATCGTGGGTGGTCGGTGCGGGGGCGGAGTCTGCTCCGGATCCCGTACTCAAAGGGGTTCGCCTCCTTGGCCGGCTGCTCATTCGCCGAGCGGTACGTGTTTACAGGTGTGCGAGCTTCTCCAATACGGGGGCGGCGGCGCTCAGTTTGGCCCACTCGTCCTCGTCCAGACCCTCGACCAGGCCCGCCAGGAAGGCGTTCCGCTTGCGGCGGCTCTCCTCCAGCATGGTTTCGGCCTGGGCGGTCCTCGTGACCACCTTCTGGCGCCGGTCCTCGGGGTGCGGCTCCAGGCTGACCAGCCCCTTGGCCTCGAGCAGCGCCACGATGCGGGTCATTGACGGCGGCTGCACGTGCTCCTTGCGGGCGAGCTCGCCCGGTGTGGCGCTCCCGCAGTTGGACAGGGTGCCCAGCACCGACATCTCGGTGGGGCTCAGCGACTCGTCGACACGCTGGTGCTTGAGTCGACGGGACAACCGCATCACGGCGGAGCGCAGGGAGTTCACGGCGGCAGCGTCGTCGCCATGGGTGAGGTCCGGCATGTTCTTTAGCTTAACTCATTACCCTCGCTAAATACCACCGCGAACACACCTCTACGCCCGTGACTCCCGCCACTGAAGATCACATCACTCTTTCGGGTGATCCACGCCCGAAACACCACGCCTCGCGCGGGAAAGTCCCGCGACCCTCGTGTCCATGGGGACCAGTGTGCTCAGCCTGCGCATGGACCACGAGCTGCTCGAACGGCTCAGGCGCCACGCCGCGAAAAGAGGAATGAGCGTCCAGGACTATGTCGTCCGGACGCTCATTCGGGATGACTTCGACGAGCGGTTCCAGGCCGCCGTCGAGGAGACGGAGAGGTTCTACGGGGTCACATGACCCGCGCCGAACCGGGTCGGATCACGTCAGGCCGAGGGCCGGCATCAGGTAGTAGAAGGCGAAGACCGCCGCCACCACGTACATCGCGACCGGGACGTCCTTGCCGCGGCCGGCCGCCAGGCGCAGTACCACGAAGGTGATGAAGCCCATGCCGATGCCGTTGGTGATCGAGTAGGTGAACGGCATCATCACCATCGTCACGAAGGCCGGGATGGCGATCGTGTAGTCCGCCCAGTCGATCTCCTTGACCGAACCGGACAGGATCAGGAAGCCCACCGCGAGCAGGGCCGGGGTGGCCGCCTGGGACGGCACCATGGTGGCGATCGGGGTCAGGAACAGCGCCACGGCGAACAGGGCACCGGTGACGACGTTGGCGAAGCCGGTCCTGGCGCCCTCGCCGACGCCCGCCGTCGACTCCACGAAGCAGGTGGTGGCGGAGGAGGAGCTGGCGCCACCGGCGGCGACCGCGATGCCGTCGACGAAGAGGACCTTGTTGATGCCGGGCATCTGCCCCTGGGCGTCGGTCAGCTTCGCCTCGTCGCTGATGCCCATGATCGTGCCCATGGCGTCGAAGAAGGTCGACAGCAGCACGGTGAAGACGAAGAGGACGCCGGTGAGCACGCCGACCTTCTCGAAGCCGCCGAACAGGCTGACCTTGCCGAGCAGGCCGAAGTCGGGGGTGGAGACCGGGCTGCCCGGCCACTTCGGGGTGGTCAGACCCCAGGACGGCACCTTGGCGACGGAGTTGATCACGACCGCCAGGACGGTCATCGCGACGATCGAGATCAGGATCGCGCCGGGCACCTTGCGCAGGATCAGCGCCAGCGTGAGCAGCGCGCCCAGGATGAAGACGAGAACGGGCCAGCCGTTGAGGTGACCGTCGCCGCCGAGCTGGAGCGGGACGGTGGTGTGGGCGGCGTCCGGGATGCGGGAGACGAAACCGGAGTCGACGAGCCCGATCAGCATGATGAACAGGCCGATACCGATGGCGATGCCCTTGCGCAGGCCGAGCGGCACGGCGTTCATCACGCGCTCGCGCAGGCCGGTGGCGACCAGCAGCATCACCACGAAGCCGGCGAGGACGACCATGCCCATGGCGTCCGGCCACGACATGCGCGGCGCCAGCTGGAGCGCGACGACCGTGTTGACGCCGAGGCCGGCGGCGAGCGCGATCGGCACATTGCCGATGACACCCATGAGGAGAGTGGTGAACGCGGCGGTCACGACGGTGGCGGTGACCAGCTGGCCGTTGTTGAGCTGGTGCCCGTACATGTCCTTCGCGCTGCCCAGGATGATCGGGTTCAGCACGATGATGTAGGCCATCGCGAAGAAGGTGGCGAAACCGCCGCGGATCTCCCGGGACAGGGTGCTGCCCCGCTCGGAGATCTTGAAGTAGCGGTCGAGAGCGCCGTACGGGGGTGGCGTTCCCGGCTGCTCGGGGGCGGAAGCCTTGGCGGTGGCCGAGGTGGACATGCGGGTGACCTCAAAGGTGCGGGTGGGTACGGGGTTCCGGGCCGGACCGAGGATCAAACCAAACCGACAACCGACAGGTTCCCCCAGGTCCCTGTCGCGACTCTGTTGGTGATTCCTACGAAGAGAAGTGGCCAGACTCGGACCGTTTCAGTATGAACATATGAAGCCGAAAAGACCATCTCCGCGCGTAGACCACGGCCCTGCCAGGGGCGGGACGCTTCTCACCCGGGCCCCGTAAGCTGATCCCCATGGCGAAGTGGACCCCCAAGCACGAGGCGCCGGAGCCCCTGGAGGGCCCCGTGGTCGCCACCATCACCGGCGGCACGATCGTGTGGTTCGTCCTCTTCCTGGTCCAGCTCCCCTTCTACGGCTGGTTCCACGACCACGGCCACACCTGGTGGCTGTGGACCTGCCTGGCCGGCGGGGGCCTCGGCCTGATCGGCATCTGGTACGTCCGCAAGCGGGACGCCGCCATCAAGCGGGCGGAGCGGGCGGGGCTGCCGCAGCAGTCGACGTCCGCGGAATAGGCGGGCCCGCGCACCCGACATGAGGGGGCGGGCCGGGGCAGGGTGCGCCTGCCCCGGCCGAGGGCCCCCGGACCGGGGCGCCGCCTGCGTCAACGGACGACGTCGGTGTCGAGGGCGGCGTCGTCGATCTCGGCCGCGAACGGAGCGCCCTCCCAGTCACCGGCGACGGTGACGGCACGGGCTCCGCACAGACCGGCGATCCGGAGGCGCTCGGCCGCGTCCTCTCCGGCGAGCAGCGCGCTGAGGTAGCCGGCGGCGAACGCGTCTCCGGCGCCCACCGGGTCGACCACGGCGACCGGCCGGGGCCGCTGCCGGTGGACGACCCCGTCGACGCACGCGACGCTGCCGGCGGAGCCGAGCTTGATCACGACCTGGCCGGGACCGAGTGCGGCGATGGCCCTCGCCTGCGCCTCGGGGTCCTTCTCCTCGGTGAACAGCAGGGCTTCCTCGGTGGTCGCGAAGAAGATGTCGGCCTTGCCGAGCAGATGGCCGAGGATCGGGCGGGCCCGGTCCTGCGGCCACAGCCGGGAGCGGAAGTTGACGTCGAAGGAGACGGTGACACCGTGCTCCTCGGCGAGGGTGACGGCCCTGCGCACCGCGTCGGACGCGGACGCGCTCAAGGCCGGCGTGATGCCGGTGACATGCAGGATCCTCGCGCCGGCGATCACGGCCTCGTCGAGATCGGCGGGCGCGAGCCGGGAACCGGCGCTGTGCGTGCGGTAGTAGCTGACCTGCACCCGGCCCGAGGCCTGGCGGGTCTTCAGCATCAGGCCGGTCGGCGCCGGATCGCGCACGATCGAGGTCGAGACGGCCTCGGCACGCAGTTCCCGGGCGATGAGCTCGCCGACCTCGTCCGTGCCCAGCCGGCCGATCCAGTGCGCGGCGCGGCCGAGCCGGGCCAGTCCGATGGCCACGTTGCTCTCGGCGCCGCCGAAGCCGAGCCGCAGGGTCGGCTGCCGGATCAGCGGCACGTTCGCCGACTGGGTGAGCAGCCCGATGGACTCGCCCAGGGTGACGACTTCGGGACCCATCGCGCTCACACCGCTTCCTCGATCGACTTGAACAGGGTGGCCGCGCGCCGGGCGATCACCGATACGTCGCCGTCGCGCAGCGCGCTGCCGGTGAGCGCGCCGCCCAGGCTGACCGCGACCGCCCCGGCGGCCACATAGGAGCCGGCGGTCTCCACGGTGATCCCTCCCGACGGGACGAACGGGATGCCGGGGAACGGTTCGCGCAGGCTGCGCAGGTGGGCGGGGCCGCCGGTCGCGGCGGGGAAGATCTTCACGGCGTCCGAGCCGAGGGCGTGGGCCCGCATCACCTCCGACGGCGTCCAGGCGCCGACGATGCTCGGCACCCCGTGTGCGGACGCGATCCGGGGCAGCTCGTCCACCAGGCCGGGAGACACGGCGAACCCGGCTCCGGCGTCGATCGCGGCGCGGGTGAGGGCCTCGTCGGTGAGGGTGCCGGCGCCGATCACCGCGTCGGCCGAGAACTGCCGGACGGTCCGTTCCAGGACCGCCGGGAAATCCGGGGTGGTGGCGGTCAGTTCGATCGTTCGCACTCCGGCGCGTATGAGCGCGGCCGCGGTGGTGGCGAGGTGCTCGGTCGTCGCGGGACGCAGGACGGCCACGACACGGGTCTCGGTCAGGGCCACGGGCAGGGGCAGGGGCAGGGGGGCCGCCGATTGGGCCACGGAACAGCTCCTTCTCACGACAGGGTGCTGGGGCGGACTGCCTGATCGCCTTCGACGAGGCAGGACACGCCGTTGGTCGGGTGCGGTCAGCGGGACCTGGTCGAGCTTCGGCCGTGCCGCGCGAGCGCGCTCCGGCCGGGTCCGTCATCGGGGCGCCGTGGTCATCCGCGGCCTCCCCACCGCTGCGAGATGTCGCGGGCCGCCGCTCTCACCAGGGGCACCACCTGCGAGACCCGCTCCGGTGGCATGCGTTCCTCGGGCGCCGACACGCTGATCGCATGGGTCGCGGCTCCGGTCACGTCGAAGACCGGGGCGGCGACGCAGCGCACCCCCGCCTCGTTCTCGACGTCGTCGATCGCCCAGCCGCGGGCACGGGACCTGGCGAGCTCGGCGCGCAGCGCGTCGCCGTCGGTGATGGTGTTCTCGGTGCGCGGGGCCATGCCCGCCGCGATCACCGCGTCGACCACGGCGTCGTCGGCGTACGCCAGCATGGCCTTGCCGACGCTGGTGCAGTACGCCGACTGGGTGCTGCCGACCCGCGAGGCCATCCGCACGGGAAGCGGGCTGTCGACCTTGTCGACGTAGACCACGTGCGGGAAGTCCGCCGTGACCAGGTGAACGGTCTCGCTCGTCGCCTCCGACAGGCCCTTCAGCACGTCGCGGGTGTCGCGGTGCGGGTCGTTCCCGGCGAGATACACCTGGCCGAGCTGGGCGTTGCGCCAGCCGAGCCGGTACGCGCCGCTCGGCAGGACCTGGACGAAGCGTGCGTCGACGAGCGGTTGGAGCAGACGCAGCGCCGTGGACTTGCTCAGGCCCTGCTGCGCGGCCAGCTCGGTGAGCGTGCAGCCGCGGCCCTCGACGTCGTCGCCGAGCCTGATGAGGATCCCGAGCGCCCGGCGCAGCGAGGCCGAGTTGTTGCGTGCGCCGGGGGTGGGGGCGAGCCGGTCGGTCAAGACGAGCCTCCTCGTCGAATCGCGCCCGTCCCGCCGCAAAGGACCAGGTCGGGGGGTGGTTCTGAGGTCGTGTCAGTCATCGTCACCTCAGAAGGCCGGCCATCGGCTCATGGGTGCCTTCCCCTTTCGCTCGGCCTGCAGGGTCTCGCGCCGATTACGCCAGGCATTGTATTCATGCCTCGTGCACTGCAAGACAATGTTCTGCACTGCACAACATAATCGGCATCATGGTCGCGGCCGCCGCCACGACATCGGACTGGCCCGGCACCTCGGCGAGACCGGCGGCCGTCCGGCCATGTCGCACAGCGGCCCGACCATCGGGTACGCCTCACGGCTCGTGCTCGTACCGTCCACCGGACTGGCGTACGCCGTCCTGACCAATTCGCTGCACGGCGAAGAGTTCATCCGCGACCTGGAGAAGGTGATCCTGGACGCGGCGGGCGTCGACACCACGGCCGCGAGCACCCGGCCGGTGCCCTCCGGCCTCGCCGAGGCGCTCCAGGGCACGTACGACTGCGGCTTCTACGGGACCGTCTCGATCGTCCCGGGCGCCCGCCCCGGAGAGCCGGCGATCACCGCCAACGGCGCGCGGGCCGAGGAGGACCAGTACGTCATCGAGCTGGAAGGCGCCGACCGGGCCGTGTTCGCCGGCCCCGACTCGCTCGTCACGCTGTCCGAGGACGGTGCGCAGGGCTCGCTCGTCGGCTTCGTCCGCGAGGAGGACGGGACCGTCTCCGCCATCCGCTACCAGGGCCGGCTGGACCGCCGCATCGCCTGACCCCACGTCGGGGTGGGACAGCCGTCCTCGGAGCCCGCGCCCCGGGGACGGCCGTCCCGTCGTGCACCGCCCGTACGACCGACGCACGAGGCCCCTCCTCCCCAGGTCGGATCTTCCACCCCCTCGACGAGTAAAGCCGCACAACCGCACGTACCGTCGAATGCATGACGCATATCGACGCGGGCGCGGAGCTCGACCCGGTGCACCCCGTGCCCGTCCCGGTCGTCCGGACGACCGGACTCACCTCCGCCGAGGTCGCGGAGCGCATCGCCCGCGGCGAGATCAACGACGTGCCGGTGCGCAGCAGCCGCTCCCTCCCCGAGATCGTCCGCGCCAACGTCTTCACCCGGTTCAACGCGATCATCGGCGTCCTGTGGGTGATCACCCTCTTCGTCGCCCCGATCCAGGACGGCCTGTTCGGCTTCGTGATCATCGCCAACACGGGCATCGGCATCATCCAGGAGTGGCGGGCGAAGAAGACCCTCGACTCGCTCGCCGTCATAGGCGAGTCCCGCCCCACGGTGCGCCGCGACGGCACCGCCGTCGAGATCATCACCTCCGAGATCGTGCTCGGCGACCTCATCGAGATCGGCCCCGGCGACAAGGTCGTCGTCGACGGAACCTGTGTCGAGACCGACGGGCTGGAGATCGACGAGTCCCTGCTCACCGGCGAGGCCGACCCCGTCGTCAAGCGGCCCGGCGACCGTGTGATGTCCGGCAGCTTCGTCGTCGCCGGAGGCGGCGCCTTCCAGGCGACCAGGGTCGGCCGCGGCGCCTACGCCGCCCAGCTCGCCGAGGAGGCCTCCCGCTTCACGCTCGTCCACTCCGAGCTGCGCACCGGCATCTCCACCATCCTCAAGTACGTGACCTGGATGATGGTCCCGACCGCGATCGGCCTGGTCATCAGCCAGCTCGTGGTGAAGAACAACGACCTCAAGGAGTCCGTCGCCCGCACCATCGGCGGCATCGTCCCCATGGTCCCCGAGGGACTGGTCCTGCTCACCTCCGTCGCCTTCGCCATCGGCGTGATCCGGCTGGGCCGCAAGCAGTGCCTCGTGCAGGAGCTGCCCGCCATCGAGGGCCTCGCCCGTGTCGACACGGTGTGCCTGGACAAGACCGGCACCCTCACCGAGGGCGGCATGGACGTCACCGAGCTGAGGTCGCTGGACGGCTACGACGAGTCGTACGTGCGCAAGGTGCTCGGAGCGCTCGGCGAGTCCGACCCGCGCCCCAACGCCTCCCTCCAGGCGATCATCGCCTCCTACCCGGACAGCGAGGAGTGGCGCTGCGTGGAGTCGCTGCCCTTCTCCTCGGCCCGCAAGTACAGCGGCGCCAGCTTCAGCGAGGGCGACGGCGATTCCAGTACGTGGCTGCTGGGCGCCCCGGACGTGCTGCTGCCCGCCGAGGCCCCCGCGCTCGCCGAGACCGGGCGGCTGAACGAGCAGGGCCTGCGCGTGCTGCTGCTCGCCCGCGCCGCCCGCGACCTGGACGACCCGGAGGTGGCCAGGACCGTCCGGCCGGCCGCGCTCGTCGTGCTGGAGCAGCGGCTGCGGCCCGACGCCGCCGAGACCCTGCGCTACTTCGCCGAGCAGGACGTCCGCGCCAAGGTCATCTCCGGCGACAACGCGGTGTCCGTGGGCGCGGTCGCCGCGAAGGTCGGCCTCGACGGAACCGCCGTCGACGCCCGCCGGCTGCCCGCCGGGCGGGACGAGATGGCCCCGGTGGTGGACGAGGGCACGGTGTTCGGGCGGGTCACCCCGCAGCAGAAGCGGGACATGGTGGGCGCCCTCCAGTCGCGCGGGCACACGGTCGCGATGACCGGCGACGGCGTGAACGACGTGCTGGCGCTGAAAGACGCGGACATCGGCGTGGCGATGGGCTCGGGTTCGGAGGCCACCCGGGCGGTCGCGCAGATCGTGTTGCTGAACAACAGCTTCGCCGTCCTGCCGTCCGTGGTCGCCGAGGGGCGTCGGGTGATCGGGAACATCACCCGGGTCGCGACCCTGTTCCTGGTGAAGACGGTCTACTCGGTGCTGCTGGCGGTGCTGGTGGTCTGCTCGCAGGTGGAGTATCCGTTCCTGCCCCGCCATCTGACCCTGCTGTCCACGCTGACCATCGGCGTCCCGGCCTTCTTCCTGGCCCTCGCCCCGAACACGGAACGGGCCCGGCCCCACTTCGTACGACGGGTCATGCGCCACGCGGTACCGGGCGGGGCGGTGGCCGCCGTGGCGACCTTCGTGACGTATCTGGTCGCCCGCCACCACTACACCGGCCCGGGCGCCCTGGACGCGGAGACCAGCGCGGCCACGCTCACGCTGTTCCTGGTCTCGATGTGGGTCCTGGCGATCGTCGCCCGCCCCTACACCTGGTGGCGGATCGCGCTGGTGGCCTCGATGGGCGCGGCGTTCCTCGTCGTCCTGGCCGTGCCCGCGTTCCAGGACTTCTTCGCCCTGAAACTGGAGGGCACGGCCATGCCGTGGCTCGCGGTGGGCATCGCGGTGGTGGCGGCGGCCGTCCTGGAGTTCCTGTGGAAATGGACCGGCCGCCGCTTTCCCGTCTAGCGGATTACTTCTTCACGCGGACCAGGTCACCCGCGGCGTTGACCGCCGGGGTGGTGGTGGTGCCCACGAAGATGAAGCGGTAGTAGCCGTCGACGGTGGCCTTCGTGGTGGTCTTGAGCGCGCCCGTGGAGTTCGTCTTGACGGTCTTCAGCGTCTTGTAGGTGGTGGTGCCCTTCTTACGGAACTGAAGCTTCACCGCCTGACCGCTGTAGCCCGAGTACTTGCCGCTGTCCCAGTTGGCCCGGGACAGCTTGCCGGTGACGGTGACGGTCTTGCCCTTCTTCACCGGCTTGGGCTTGGCGCTGGTGGTCAGCTTGGAGTTGCGCTGTACCAGCGTGGTGCCGAGGCCGCCCTTCTCGGCAACACCGACCTTGCTCCAGTCGAAGTCGGGGGACTCGGGGTCCTGGCCGTTCCACGCGATGGCCAGGGCGCCCGCGCGCCAGGTACCGGCCTCGGCATTCGCCAGTTCCCCGAAGTCCGGGTAGATGTCGATCTTGCCCTTGCAGTTGGCCGTGGTCTCCGAGGTGACGGAGCACGTGGCCGGGAGGTCACCGAAGAGCACGTTCTGCGGCCTGTCGAAGGAGCCCCTGTAGAGGATCGGGCCGGTGACGAAGTCCTTGGCGGTCACGTCCACGTCCGCGCCGAACTTCATGGTGTAGGTGACTGCGGTGGACACGTGGCTGGTGGTGCCGACCTTGACCGCCTTGGCGACCTTGAGGTTGGAGAAGGTGACGTCCAGGTCGTACGGCATCTCGTCGCCCGCGACGCGCGCGCTGATCCCGGCCGTGGCGGCGGAGGGAGCGTGGGCGGCCTGGAAGACCTTCGCGACGTCCGCGCGGTAGCTGGAGGGACCGGCGGCGTGCGCGGCGGGCACGGCAAGGGCGGAAAGGGCCAGGGCGCCGGAGACGGCGGCAACAGTGGCTCGTATACGCATGCATTCCCCAAGTGGAGAAAGGGGGCCGGCGCCGGCCGTTCCTCGCGGTTCGTCCTCGGCGCCGGGCCCGATGATTGTGGAGTCCGTCTGACTCACACGATCAGATCCCTGATCCGTGAAGAAGGTTGCACGGAAAGCTGGACTTCCTGTGCTGGCCGCCCTCCCGTGCCGGAGCAGGGCCGGTGGCTTACTTCGTCACGCGGACCAGGTCACCCGCGGCGTTGACCGCCGGGGTGGTGGTGTTGCCCACGAAGATGAAGCGGTAGTAGCCCTCGACGGTGGCCTTCGTGGTGGTCTTGAGCGCGCCCGTGGAGTTCGTCTTGACGGTCTTCAGCGTCTTGTAGGTGGTGGTGCCCTTCTTACGGAACTGAAGCTGCACCGCCTGACCGCTGTAGCCCGAGTACTTGCCGCTGTCCCAGTTGGCCCGGGACAGCTTGCCGGTGACGGTGACGAGCTTGCCCTTCTTCACCGGCTTGGGCTTGGCGCTGGTGGTCAGCTTGGACAGCCGCTGGACGCTGAAGCTCTTGGCGTTGTCCTTCTGCACGTAATCGCCGTCCTTGGCGGCGGCCACGGCCCACACCTTCCAGGTGCCGGCGACCTTGTTGATGAGGTTGTACTGCGGCTCGAGAGTGAAGGTGGAAGTGCACTTCGACGTCTGCGCGTCGACCTTGGTGCACTTGGCTCTGCCGTCGCTGCTGTTGGCCACCGCCCCACTGTCGGCCTTGTCGATGTTCGGGCCGTGGAACAGGATCAGCTGCGCCCAGTCGATGCCGGAGTCGTCCGTGGCCGTGAAGGTGACGGTGACGTTCTTGGCAGCCGCAGCACCGACCACGACCGGCTTGCCGCCATTCACCACGACGTTGGAGATCTTGGTGTCTCCGGACACGTCGTCGGCCTGGGCGACCGGGACGGCGAGGGCGGTCAGGGCGAGTGCGCCGGTCACGACGGCGGCAGAAGCACGAATGCGCATGTGGTGTCCCCACGTTCGAGAGGGGAGTGCGGCTGCGACTCGGCACCACACACCCCGATCCACGTCTGAGGAGTCTGCTGACTCCACTGACATGACCGGGGGCGGCGGTGAAAGGTTGTACGACCGATGAGGGATATGCGGGTGATACGTGGAGCCGGTCGAATCAGCGGTCCCGTGCCGCTCAACTCCGCGGGAACACCGGCGGAAAGAGTTCGTCCACCGTGCGCCGGCGGTGGTCGCGCTCCGGGTAAGCCGCGCGCATCGTGTCGAACAACTGCTGGCCGGTTCGCCTCAGTTCGGTGAGATCGACGCCGGGGATCGAGCCGTCGCGCATGACCACCCTGCCCGCGACCATCGTCAGGACCGCGTCGCGGGCGGTGCCGTTGAGCACCAGGGTGCGCAGCGGATCCTCGGTGACGCCCATACGGAAGTCGTCCAGAGCGAACGCCGACAGGTCGGCGGTGGCCCCCGCGGCCAGCCGGCCGAGATCCGGTCGGTGCAGCGCGGTCGCCCCACCGGTCCACAGCGCGTCGAAGTAGCCGGTGAGGTGTCCCTGGCCCAGGTCGCCGGCCTGGAGCCTGGCCACCTGGGTGCCCACGTCGATTCCCCGGATCAGGTCCGGCGGGAAGGAGTCGGTGCCCAGGCACAGGTTCACTCCCCGCGCCCGGTAGTCGCCGAACGTGTGCAGGTTGTGGGCGTATCGGGCGTTCGTCAGCGGGCAGTGCACGATCGAGACGCCGGCGTCGGCCAGCACCGCGACATCTCCGGTGTCCCTGCCGAGCACCTCGGGGTGCACATCCAGCACCACCCCATGCGGAACGATCAGCCGGTCGGACAACAGCCCTGAATCGGCGATCAGTTGCAGCGGGGTGCGGCCATAGGCGCGCTGGATGTAGTCACGCTCCGACACGCCTTGCAGAGCGTGCAGGCGCACCAGTGCGCCGCGCTCGTCCGCGGCCCGGGCGACGTCGCCGAGCAACTCCGGGAGCAGGGTCTCGATCCGGCACGGCAGCAGTACCCCGGTCACCAGGGGATCGGCGAGCCGAGCGGTGTGGTCCAGGAAGCGCAGCGCGTCGGCCAGACCACGCCGGCCGGCCTCCTCGTCGAACATCACGGTGCGCTTGCCGTCGGCGCCGATCACGTTCACCCCGGACCGGAACGACGGCCCGAGGAAGCCGCGCAGTCCCAGCCGCGACGACACCTCGGCCATCGCCACGAAGTCCTCGTAGGTCTCCGCCCAGTCGCTGTGCACCTCCGAGGCGATCGGCATGTAACTGGTGATGCCGTGCAGGGCGAGCTGGACCAGCGCGTACTCGCGTACCGCGCGGCGTTGCGCGGCGTCGAACACCGCCCGGGGCGCGGCGAAGTAGTCGGCCGACCAGGTGAAGCCGGACGCCAGATCCGGGGACGCCCACGAGTCCAGGATCAGGTGGTCGATGTCGGTGAGGGCGTCCAGATCGATGAGGCCGGGGGTGACCACCGCGTCACCGAGGTCGATGCGGACGTCGACCTGCCGCCGGTCGAGTTCGGCGCGATCGCCCACATCGACGATCGTGTCGCCGTCGATCAGCACGGCGCCGTCCGGCACCTCCACGTGCGAGCGTCCGTCGTGGGCGATCACCCAGGAAGCAGTGACCAGGGTCTTCATCGACGCGCCTTCCAGATTTGGTACACCAACTGGCTGAAACGGTCGTTCCGCCCCCGGGAGCAGTCCATGCTTCCCCGGGCCCAGTAACAACCGGCTATGGCCCGCGCAAACTTTTGCACAAGCCGGAAATCGCGCCCCACAAGGGCTGATGCCCCAGCGACAACTATGCGCCGGGTCACCAAAGAACCCTAGTAGAAATCGCGATTGTTGGTATACCGTTTCCGCCACCTCCCCTCCCCTCGAGCACCGAAGGATCGGACGTGCCGGATCCGCATGAGCCGCCGAGTCCGCCGCGCCACGCCGCCGCGCCGGAGCCCACTGATGGGCAGGTGGCCACTCTGTCTCCACCAGAACCCGCAACCGCAACCGCCGAGCGCAGGCCCGCAGCGGAGATCGCCACCGCGCGGTCGCTGCTGGGCACGGCGTGGCTTCGGATACGGCACAGCCGGATCGCCATCGCCGCCCTGATCGTGGTGGTCCTCATGGTGCTGTTCGCGATCCTGGCGCCGGTGTTGGTGGCCATCGAAGGATCGGACCCGTTCACCTCCCGGACGGGGCCGGACTTCCTGGACTCCTTCTACGCGCCGGGCCTGCCGCTGCCGTACTACCGCTTCCCGTCGAGCGAGCACTGGCTCGGCCTCGAACCGGGGCTCGGGCGCGACATCTTCGCCCGGATGGCCTACGGCGCGAGGATCTCCCTGACCATCGCGCTGCTGTCCACGGTGGTCTCGGTGGTCCTGGGCACCGTGCTCGGTGCCGCCGCCGGATACTTCGGCGGCAAGATCGACATGGTGATCAGCCGGGTGATGGACCTGTTCCTGGCCTTCCCCCACCTGCTGCTGGTGCTGTCGCTGACCCCGATCATGCAGTCCCGGCTGCGTGGCACCGCCCTCGACTCGGGGAGCCTGGTGCCGATCGCCTCACTGGTGATCATCCTCGGCTTCTTCGGCTGGGCCTACCTGGCCCGAGTCGTGCGCGGCCAGGTGCTCTCGATCCGGGAGCAGGAATTCGTCGAGGCCGCCCAGGCCTACGGGGCCTCGCACCGGAGCATCATCCTGCGGCAGATCATCCCGAACGTCATGGGCGTCGTGCTGGTCTACGCGACCATGATGATCCCGACCAACATCACCGCAGAGGCGGCTCTGTCCTTCCTCGGGGTCGGGGTCAAGGACCCCACACCCTCCTGGGGCCAGATGCTCAACGCGGCCCAGGCAGGCAACTGGTACCTGTCCGACCCGTGGTTCCTCGCCGTCCCGGCCGGAGCACTGGTGATCACCGTGCTCGCGTTCAACCTGCTCGGCGACGCGGTCCGGGACGCGCTGGACCCCAAGTCCTCCCGAAGCTGACCTCCCTCGAGCGCCGTCCTCCCCCGACGCGCCGTTCCTTTCCTTACCCTCAAGGAGACGCAGTGAAACGAAGCACCATGGCGGCGATCGCCCTGACGGTGAGTGCCGGGCTGACCCTGACCGCCTGCGGCGGGTCCAAGCCCACCCCCGGTTCCGGCTCCGGTCCCAGAGCCGACGCCTACGCGCCGGTGGTGATCGGGAAGGACTACACCACCAAGGGCGGGAACATCAACGTCCTGATGTCCTCGGACTTCCAGACGCTGGACCCCGGCAACAGCAACTACGTGCAGACCGCCAACGTGGGGCAGCTGTACTACCGCACCCTGACGATGGCCAAGGAGACCGCCGGCAAGCCGCCGACCATCGTGCCGGACCTCGCCACCGATCTGGGCAAGCAGTCCGCCGACGGCCTCACCTGGACCTACACCCTGAAGAAGGGGCTGAAGTTCGAGGACGGCACGCCGATCACCAGCAAGGACATCAAGTACGGGGTCGAGCGCACCTACGCCCGCGACGTCTACACCCAGGCACCGCAGGAACTGAACGCCGCCCTGTCCGACGACAGTTACAAGGGCCCGTACACCGGTGGCGACTTCAAGGCCATCGACACCCCGGACGACAGCACCGTCGTCTTCCACCTCAAGCAGCCGTTCGCCGAGTTCCCCGCCCTGGTCTCCCGGTCGAACACGGCGCCGGTGCCGAAGGCCAAGGACACCAAGCTCGACTACACCAACCACCCGGTCTCGTCGGGCCCGTACAAGATCCAGTCGTACGACCGCGGCCGCTCGATGAAGCTCGTCCGCAACGACCAGTGGAACCCGGCCACCGACCCGAACCGGACCGCCCTGCCGGACTCGTTCACCTTCACCCTGTCCACGGCCCAGGCGACCATCAGCCAGCAGCTGCTCGCCGACTCGGACCCGACGGCGGTCACCCTGGACAGCAACGGCGGTCTGCAGGCGTCCGACGCCGCCAAGCTCAACGAGGCCGACGTCAAGAAGCGCACCGCGGGCGGCCTGCTGGGCTGCACGGACGTGCTGGACTTCAACACCGAGACGATCAAGGACCCGCAGGTCCGCAAGGCACTCGCGCTGTCCATCGACCGGAGCGCCATCCAGGTGCAGTACGGCGGCGAACGGTTCGGCAAGCTGACCCAGTCGTACATCAACTCGGCCCAGCGCGGATACGTCGAGCAGCACACAGACCTCGACCCGACGGGCAAGGCCAAGCTGGACGAGGCCAAGAAGCTCCTGGCGGGCAAGACCTTCCCCAAGAAGCTGGTGTACGGCTACGCCGACGCCAACCCCCGGTACAAGAACGTCGGCACCGTGCTGCAGCAGAACTTCAAGCAGCTCGGCATAGACCTTCAGCTGCGCCCGATCCCGACCGCCAACTACTACACGGTGCTGGCCGGTGACCAGATGCCGGACATCGCCCGCAGCGGCTGGTGCGGTGGCGCGGACAGCGGTTCGGTGCGCACCACCGTCGACCCGAACCTGGGCCCGAGCGTGGACGGCAAGACCTACGGCTTCTCCAACATCCCGCGCTACTACGACCCGAAGATCTCCCACGCGATGTACGAGCTGCGCGGCACCAACGGGTCCAGCGAGGAACTCGGCAAGAAGTGGGCGACCCTGTTCGACCAGGCCATGCAGGGCTACCCCCTGGTTCCGCTGATCCGCAGCTACACCAACAGCGTGGTCGGCTCCAAGGTCCGTAACGCCCAGGTGGGTTACTTCTTCGGCGGCATCGACCTGTCCATCCTCGGCGTCCAGCACTGAGACTCCGTCACAAAAGAGGTAGAAACGGTGAGTCCATCCCGAGCCGACGGGTCGCGCCCATGACCAGATTTCTGACGCGGCGATTCGTCGCGATGATCCTCCTGTTGTTCGTCATCAGCTTCGTGACGTTCAGCCTGTTCCAACTGGGCCCGGCGGACCCGGCCGCGGCGGCCTGCGGTCAGGAGTGCACTCCTCAGCGAATCGCCGAGGCCCGGGTCGCGCTCGGGATGGACAAGCCCTTCCTCACCCAGTACTTCGACTACATGTCGGGCCTGATCGGCAGCCGCCACGTCGGCGCGCCGGGCAGCCAGACGCTGTGCTCCTGGCCGTGTCTCGGCAAGTCGTTCCAGACCAACGAGGACGTCACCGCGATCATCGGGCGGGCCCTGCCCTACACCCTGTCGGTGGCCAGCGGCGCGATCGTGCTGTGGAGCGTCGTCGGCGTCGGTCTCGGCCTGCTGGCGGCACTGCGCAAGGGCCGGTTCACCGACAAGCTCATCGTCGGCGCCGCCTCGGTCGGGGTGTCCCTGCCCATTCCGGTGACCGGTCTGCTGCTGCTGCTGTTCTTCGTCAGCACGATGCACCTGCTGCCGTTCACCACCAACGCGATCACCTCACCGTTCGGCGACGCCGGTCCGGGCGGCTGGTTCCTGAACTACCTGCTGCCCTGGGTGGCGCTCGCGGTGCTGTTCAGCGCGCAGTACATCAGGGTCACCCGCGGCAACATGCTGGAGACCTTCGGAGAGGACTTCATGCGCACCGCGCGCTCGAAGGGCCTGTCCCGGCGGAGCATCGTGTTCAAGCACGGTGCGCGGGCCGGCATCACCCCGGTGGTCACCATGCTCGGTCTCGACATCGGCACCCTGCTGGGCGGCGCGGTGCTCACCGAGCAGATCTTCTCGGTGCCGGGCGTCGGATTCACCGCGGTGCACGCCGCCCAGTCCGGCGACCTTCCGGTCACCATGGCCATCACCATGATGGCCGCGTTCTTCATCATCGTCGCCAACGTCGTGGTCGACGCCACCTACGCCGTGATCGACCCGCGAGTGAGGGTTGCCTGATGACCACGCCCAAAGCCGCGCCCATGCTGGACATCCGCGATCTGCGGGTGAGCTTTCCGACCGACGACGGCGTGGTGCACGCGGTCAACGGAATGGACCTGACCCTGGCGCGCGGGGAAACCGTCGGCATCGTCGGCGAATCCGGCTCCGGCAAGACCGTCACGAGCCAGGCGCTGATGGGCCTGCTCAAGGACACCTCCGCCACCGTCACCGGGCAGATCCTCCTGGACGGGAAGGACCTCAACCCGCTGAGCGAGGCGCAGATGCGCGCCTACCGCGGCAAGAAGATCGCGATGATCTTCCAGGACCCGCTGTCGGCGATGCACCCGTTCTATCCCGTCGGGGTGCAGATCGCCGAGGCCTACCGGGTGCACAACGCCGTGTCCAAGAAGGGCGCGGCGGCGGTCGCCGTCGACATGCTCGGCCGGGTCGGGATTCCCGACCCCAAGCGCCGCTACTCGGCCTACCCGCACGAGTTCTCCGGCGGTATGCGGCAGCGCGCGATGATCGCCATGGCGCTGGTCTGCGAACCCGAACTGCTGATCGCCGACGAGCCCACCACCGCGCTCGACGTCACCGTGCAGGCCCAGATCCTCGATCTGCTGGGCGAGCTGCAGGCCGAGACCGGGTCCTCGGTGATCCTGGTGACCCACGACCTCGGCGTGGTCGCCGAGGTCTGCCACCAGGTGATCGTGATGTACGGCGGGGTGTGCGTGGAACAGGCGACCGTCGCCGACCTGTTCAGCGACCCGCGGCACCCCTACACCCAGGGGCTGCTGGCTTCGATGCCGTCGCTGGCGGGGAGGTCCGAGCGGCTCAACCCGATCCCGGGCTTCCCGCCGTCGCTGCTGGCCCTGCCCGAGGGCTGCCTGTTCGCGGACCGCTGCCCGAAGACGCACCTGGTGCCCGACGGTGCCTGCGGCACCCACAGGCCGACGCTGACGGGCCCCGTCGGGCACCCGTCGCGGTGCCACCTGCAGACCCTGGAACCAGCCGGAGAGGTGGTCCGATGACGCCGCTGCTGGAGGTCACCGACCTCACCAAACACTTCCCGATCCGCTCCGGCGCCTTCCGGTCCGCCGGCGGTGTGATCAAGGCCGTCGACGGGGTCAGCTTCTCGGTCGAGGCCGGACAGACCCTCGGACTGGTGGGAGAGTCCGGTTGCGGCAAGTCGACCACCGGCCGACTGCTCATGCGGCTGCTGGAGCCCTCGTCCGGGAGCGTCAGGCTCGACGGTCAGGAGATCTCCGAACTGCGCCGGTCGAACCTGCAGGAGTACCGGCGCCGGGTGCAGATGGTGTTCCAGAACCCGTCGTCCTCGCTCAACCCGCGCCAGTCCGTGGGCAGTGCGATCGCCGCACCGCTGCTGGCCCAGCGGATCACGCCGCCCGGCGGCGTCAAGGCCAAGGTGCGGGACCTCATGGACCGGGTGGGGCTGCGCCCCGACCACTACAACCGCTTCCCGCACGAGTTCTCCGGCGGCCAGAAGCAGCGCGTGGGCATCGCCCGCGCGCTCGCCCTGGACCCGCAGCTGATCATCTGCGACGAACCGGTGTCCGCGCTGGACGTCTCGGTGCAGGCCCAGGTGATCAATCTGCTGGAGGACATCCAGCGGGACACCGGCGTGGCGTACCTCTTCATCGCCCACGACCTGTCCGTGGTCAAGCACTTCGCCGACCGCATCGCGGTCATGTACCTGGGCCGGATCATGGAACAGGGCGACACCGAAGAGGTGTTCGACGCTCCGCGGCACCCCTACACCCGGGCGCTGCTGTCCGCCGTCCCGCAACCGGACCCGACGGCCGACCGCAGCGGGCGGATCCGACTGTCCGGCGATCTGCCCAGCCCGGCCGACCCGCCGCGCGGGTGCGTCTTCCAGTCCCGGTGCCCGGTGCATCCGCGGCTGGACCCGCAACGCCGGGAGCTGTGCACCGGCAGCGTGCCGAGCGGCGACATCGCCTGCCATCACACCGACGTCGCCGCCGAGACCCTGGCCACGACGCCCGGGTGAGCCGCGCCGCGTCCCGTGAACCGCCGTACCGCGCAACAGAACCGCGCAACAGAGAGGTGACAACCGTGTTGATCCGTGACGTCCGCCCGTGGGGTGGCGAGCGCAGCGACGTCGAGCTGTCCGGCGATCGCATCGCGGCGATCCGCCCGCACGACCCGGCCGCGCAACCGGCCGGTGAGGTGGTGGAGGGTCGCGGCCGGCTGTTGCTGCCGTCGTTCAGCGACGTGCACGTGCACCTGGACTCCACCCGGATCGGCCTGCCGTTCCGGCCGCACACGGGCGGCCCGGGAGTCTGGACGATGATGCTCAACGACCGTGAGAACTGGCGCACCGCGGAGGTTCCCCTCAAGGAGCGGGTGGCCGGCACGCTGGAGCGGATGATCGCCCGCGGAACCACCCGGGTGCGGTCGTACGCCCAGGTGGACGTGGACTGCCAGCTCGAGAAGTTCGACGCCGTGGTGGCCGCGAAGGAGAAGTTCGCCGGGCAGGCCGACGTCCAGATCATGACGTTCCCGCAGGCGGGCATCCTCCGCGAGAAGGGCACCGTCGACTACCTGGAGGCCTCGCTGAAGGCGGGCGCCGAGGTGATCGGCGGCATCGATCCCTGTTCCCTCGACCGGGATCCCAAGGGGCACCTGGACGTCGTGTTCGGGCTGGCCGAGAAGTACCAGGTCGAGGTGGACATCCACCTGCACGAGCCGGGTCATCTCGGGGTGTTCTCCACCGATCTGGTGCTCGAGCGCACCCGGGCGCTGGGCATGCAGGGCAAGGTCACGATGTCCCACGCCTACGAGCTGGGTTCGATCTCCGAATCGGTGAGCCGCCGCATCATCGACGACTTCGCCGAGCTGGACGTCGCGATGGCCACCGTGGCGCCGCCGGACCGCGGACAGCTGTCGCTGGTGGCGCTGACGGAGGCGGGCGTCCGGGTGGGCCTGGGCGAGGACGGCCAGCGCGACTACTGGAGCCCCTACGGCAACTGCGACATGCTCGACCGCACCTGGCAGCTCGCCTTCACCAACAACTTCCGCCGCGACGAGCTGATCGAGATGTCGCTGGCGGTCGCGACCGTCGGCGGCGCCTCGATCATGAGCCACGACGTCGCCCGGCCTGCCGGGGTCGCCGACCGGCCCGGTCTGGCCGTCGGCGACCGTGCCGACCTGCTGCTGGTCGACGGCGAGACGCCGGCCAGCGCGGTGATGGACCGCGGCACCGACCGCACCGTCCTGCACGACGGCCTCGTCGTCGCCGACCAGTTGGCCCTGGTACGCCACTGAGCCCGCGAACGTCATTGCCCTGAGAGGTGGGAACCTCTCAGGGCAATACGTCATCTAGACAAGCAACTCGCCGCTCTGGACCACCACTCGCCCGCCGGACATCACGAGTTCACGGCGAGGTGCCCGCATCAGAGCGTCCTGCACGTTCTCGGCATCGACCAGCACGACGTCCGCGGGTGCGCCCGCCGCGAGGTCGTGGCTGCCCCGGTGCACGAAGCCCGCCGCGCGGGTGGTGGCGAGTTCCACCGCGTAGGCGAGGTCCTCGTCGGTCCGCATGCCGTGCAGCCGCGCGAAATCCAGGGCCACGCGCAGCAGATCACCGTCGCCGAACGGCGACCACAGGTCGCGGATCCCGTCGGTGCCCAGCCCCACCGGCATCCCCCGGTCCCGCATCCCGCGCCAGGGCAGTGGCGCCATGCGCACCGGGGCGACCGTCGACCAGGAGACACCGGCCTCGGCCAGCTCGTCGAGCAGATCGGCCTGCCGCTCCGGCGGCAGCTCCCCGAGGGCGAAGCCATGGGAGACGTTGACCTTCCCCCGCAGCCCCGCGCGGCGCGTGCGGTCGGCGATGAGCTCGAACTGGAAGGCGCCCAGCGCGCCCGCGTCGTGCAGGTGGATGTCGATACCGACGCCGCGCCGCTCGGCGATGTCGAACAGCCCGTCGAGCTGCTTCACCGGATCGCGGTCGATCGCCGCCGGGTCGAGTCCGCCGATACTGGTCGCACCGTTCGCCGCCGCCTGGTCCAGCAGGTCCAGGACGCCGGGCCGGCGCACCACCCCGTCCTGCGGGAACGCGACGATCTCCACCTCGATCGCGCCGCCGAGTGCGTCCACCGCCTCGCGGACGGCGTCGATGCCCCGCAGGCCGACTCCGAGGTCGACGTCGACGTGGCTGCGCACCGCGGTGACGCCGTGCCGCAGGAACTCCCTCAGCACCGTGAGGCTGTTGGCCGCGCTGGGAATGCCGAGCGCGTCCCGCTCGGCTCGCTCGTGCGCGATCCGTCCCAGCGTGGTGGGCTCGCCGCCGTAGGGCACCCAGGGCCGGCCCCACCAGCTCTTGTCCACATGGGCGTGTGCGTTGATGAAGCCGGGCAGGGCGAGCAGTCCGCCGCCGTCCGCCCGCTCGCCGGGTCCGCTCGCGACACCGGCGGGTACCAGATCGCGGATCTCCCCACCGGAGACGACGATGTCGACAGCCTTCATGCCCCAGGGTCGGACATTGGTCAGAATCAGATCAGCCATTCAAAAATGGTATACCGAAGCGCGGGGGCTGGACCCTGACCACCCGGCCGCGGGGATCAGTGGTGATGGGCGTCGATCGCGAGCCGGCTGTTCTCCAGGTGCTTGGCGACCAGTTCGTCGACGAGCGCGACGTTCCGGTCCGCGATCGCGGCATAAAGGGCCTCGTGCTCCCGCGCGATCGCCATGAGGTCGTCGTGCTGTCCCAGCAGCCACCGCAACCGGCTGCGGAAGGTGCTCTCCAACTCGCTCAGCAGCTCGTTGGCGGCCATCGACGTGACGGTCTCATGAAAGTCCGCCGCCGCACGCCGGGCGCGAACGCCATCCCCCGCACAGGCGGCTTTCAGCTCTTCTTCCAGGTTGGAGCGGAGCCGGTCGAGGCCTGCGCGGTGGCGCCGTTGAGCGGCGAGCCGGAAGGTCAGCGCCTCCAGGGCCCCGCGGACCTCGTTCAGATCCGCGATGTCGGATGACGTGAACTCCCGGACGACCGCCCATGTCCGCGGCCTCGGCGTGACCAGACCCTCGGCGACGAGCACGCGCAGAGCATCGCGAACGGGCACTCTGCTCACGCCCATCTGCGCCGCCAGCTCGCGCTCGACGAGCTTGCTCCCGGGCTTGCGAACACCAACGAGAATGTCGTCCCGGAGCTGCCGCGTGACCCGCTCGGACTCCGGCTGGAACTCCCCAGACCCTGCCATGCCCACCAGTGTCCCACGGGGAGCGCGACTATTTGGTATACGGGTCTGGGTTCGACGTGGCGCAGTCCGCCGCGGCGCGTCGGCCACTTTGCCACGGCGGACTACGCGGCGGAGGCTACTCAGTCGAACCAGCGGTCCCGGGCCAGTTCCTCCGTTCGGGACGGGTCCTCCAGAAGTGCCGCGACCTCGAAGCGGCGCGGCCACTGGCCCGACGCCCAGGCGAGGCCCGCGGCCACGCCCTCCAGGGTGGCGGCGTGCAGGACGCCGTCGGACGTCAGCCGCCAGTCCAGCTCGGTTCCGTCGACGACCAGTTCCTCGTGCTCGACGTAGGTGCGCGGGGTGCGCGGGCCGAGCAGCACCCGCACCGGCTCCGGTACGTCGTGCTCGGTGCCCTCGGAGTCGATCCCGCCGGTGACGGACTCGCTCAGCCGTCGCACCTGGAACAGTTCGGCCAGCTCGGCGGCCAGCGCGGGCCGTACGGGCAGCAGCGGGACACCCCCGGTGAACGGCAGCAGGTCCGGGGAGTCGCACACCACGGCGTCGGCGGCGTCCACGACCTCCACCCGGCCGTCGATCACGGCCCGCACCTCGTCCGGCAGGGTCACCTGGTCCGGATCGAGTTCGGCCAGCGCGCCGTACAGGGCGTGCAGTTGGGCGGAGGTCACGGGACGCTCGGGGTCGGCGAGCCGTTCCAGCAGCTCCGCGGCGCCGCCCGGTTCCTCCAGCAGGGCGGCGACGCTCGTGCGCACGCCGAGTGCCCGCAGCACCTGCTCGTCGTCGAAGCCGGCGGCGTCGGCCTCCTCGTACAGGCCGCGCAGCAGCGGATCGGACCCGGCGGCGCGCAGACCGGCCGGGCGGCGCCCGCCGAGCACCGGGTGCCCGCGCAGCCACCAGGCGGTGTACGGCCGGACGATCTCGTGGGTGCCGTCGGGCAGCAGGATCCGCACCGGCTGGGTGAGCGCGTCCCGCAGCGGCGGCCGGGCGAGCAGCGCGAGGGCCTGGGGCCACTGGTCGTCGTCGACGAGGTCCAGATCACGCACGGCGACGATCTCGGTGGCGACCGGCGGCACGGGGGTGTCCGGGAACCGGTCGAGCAGGTCCTCGCACCACACGTCGACCGCGTCGAGCAGCCCGGGGTCGTCCGGCTCGAGGAAGTCCCCTTCACGCGGATCGAGTTCGTCCGGGTCGAGGACGACGTCCGTGGCCCGCACCAGGGCGAAGTTCGCGAGCACACCGCACGCGGCGAGCGGCTGCTCACCCCACTTCCCGGCCAGCTCGGCGTCCACGGCCGGGAGTTCGCCCTCGCGCATGAGACGGGCGAACGGGCCGCCGGGGAGGACGAGTTCGCCGGCCGGGGCGAGTTCGCCGTCCTCGTCGGGCAGAGCGAGCGCGCCGAGCCAGGGCTCGTCGCCGGGGTCGAGTCCGGCGTCCCTGACCAGGGCGAGGACGGTGTCGGCGAGTTCCTCGGCGTCCGGGGTGTCCTCGTCCCATCCGCCGGTGTCCTCGTCGAGGGAGGCGGCTACGGCGGCCCGCACCTGCGGGGTGGTGAGCACGGCACGCGGCGTCGCGGGCAGAGACCCGAGCTTCTCCAGGAGGGGATGCACGGCGTCCGGGTGCGCGACCTTCAGACCGAGCCGGGCCAGCACCTCCGGGTCGGTGAGGGCGGCGCCGGCCACGGGCAGCAGGACCTGCCGGGGCCCGATGGTCGTACGGCTGTCGGCCAGCGGCACGGGCAGCCCGGAGAGCCGGTCGGGGTCGACGCCCGCGAGGCTGTCGTAAAGCCGCCGCCACCAGTCGGGCTCCTTCTCGAGGCCGGCCAGCCGGTCGACGGCGTCGGTCAGCGGAAGGCGGGCCACGCCCAGCGTGCGCAGCTCCACGCGCCGTTCGAGTCCGGCGGGCAGCAGGGTGGGCAGCACCTCGGCGAGGACGCGCACGGTGTCGGCGCCCGCGCCCTCGATCACCTCGGCGTCCCGGGGGCGGAGGGATTCGGGCAGGTCGGAGTCGTGGTCCTGGTGGCCGGCGGCTACGGCCGCGGGGGGCAGGAAGGAGGTGCGCGGCAGCCGGTCGAGGATGGCCTGCCGCAGCGCGCCGTCCAGTTCGCCCTTGCCCAGCGGGCCGGGCACGAGGCCGATGATGCCCTCGGTCACCGGCCGCCAGTCGGCGAGGAGTTCGGCGTAGGCGTCGGCCGCGCGCTGCACGAGGAAGTCGGTGAGCGGGCCGGGCGCGGCGTGGCGGCGGGTGCTGTCCAGCGGGAACGAGGCGATGAGCAGGGCCGGCACGCCGAGGGGTTCGTCGCTGGGGGTGGGGGCGTGGACGACGGGGCTGGTGCGGGGGCCGGCCGGGGTGCCGTCGGCGTCCACGGGGACGGCCCAGGTGACCGACCAGTGCGGGCGAAGGCGTTCCTCCACCGGGCGGTCGGCGAGGAGTTCCGGGGTGAGCGGGCCGTGCGCGCCCGCGGTACGCCAGCGGGTCGTGCCCTCGCGGGTGTCCTCCACGACCGTCAGGGCGCCCTCGGTGCGGCGGCGCAGAGTGCGCGGCGCGGTGTCGCCGATCTCGACCACGACCTCCTCGAGCCCGGGCAGGGCGAGGAGCAGGGCGTCGTCCACGGCGTGCAGGAGGCGTTCGGCGAGGTCGGCGGCGGCCGCGTCGCGCAGGCGCAGGATGACGACCGTGTCGTAGGGGTCGGGCGCGGTGCCCTCGGCGGCGAACGGCAGCCGCAGCAGCGGTACGTGTCCTTCGCGGCGGCGGATCTCGTCGCCGAGGCCGGGGCTGTGCCGGGCGGTGTCCTCCGCCAGCGCGCGGGCCTCGGCCAGCGACCACCGGACACCGCCGTGCCGGCCGACGACGGCGGGCTCGTCGGTGACGGCGAGGACGGCGGCGAAGCCGACGCCGAAGCGGCCGACGGCGCTGTCGCGGGCGTCGCGCTTGGCGGAGGCCCGGAGCGTGGACAGCGACTCCACGCCGGCCGCGTCGAGCGGGGCGCCGGTGTTGGCGGCGAGCAGCACGTCGTCGCGCAGGGTGAGCCGCAGCCGGCCGGGCACGCCGGCGCGGGCGGCGGCGTCGGCGGCGTTCTGCGCCAGCTCGACGACGAGCCGGTCCCGGTAGCCGCCGAGGACGAGGTCCTCCTCCGCGTTGGCGTCCTCGCGGAACCGGGCCGGGCTGGTGGCCCAGGCGTCCAGCACACCGCGCCGCAGGCGCGCGGTCCCGAACGGATCGCCTCCGGCGGACGGCTGCACCAACATGCTCACGTTCACTCTCCTCATCGGCGTGACGACGAAGGTACCGCGCGTGGGAGAGGTCATTCGCCCGACGGACGGACCGGACCGGACCGGACCGGTCGCGGGGCGGGTCCTGGTCGCGGGGCAGGTCCTAGGAGTGCCCCAGCTCGGCGGTCTCGTCGTCCCCGGTCACCGGCACCGAGCCGGAGTCCTGTGCCGGACGCAGCGGGAAGGGGTCCACGCGCGTCTCGTCGATCACCGGCGGGGGCGGCTGCGGGGGCTTGGGCATCACCGCGGCCTCGGAGTGGCCGCCGCAGCCGTACGTCAGGGAGACCACACGGCCGTCGGCCGGGGAGAACTCGTTGGCGCACACGCCGAAGGCCTGGCCCAGCGAGCCGCCGAGCGGCACCAGGAAGCCGCAGCTCACGCAGGCCGCCGGGGCTGCTTGGGCCATGGGCGTCTTCGCGCCGTAGCCCTCCTCCCAGCGGTCGGCGGCGACGTGCAGGCCGTAGCGGGACAGGACGCGGGCGCGGCGCATGCCCAGCTCCTGGGCGAGCGCGGAGATCGAGCCGCGGGACGGGACGGTGGACAGGGTCCTCGGCGGGCCCGCCGTGACCTCGGCGTCCTCCGCCTCCGCCAGCTCGGCCATCTCCTGGGAGACCGCGGCGTTCGGCGCGGGCTCGTCCTCGCCGGAGTAGCCGGGCTCCAGGCGGAGGTCCTCGGCGTCGGTGGGCAGCAGGTCGCCGGGGCCCATGTCGCCCGGGCGCAGGCGCTCGCTCCACGGCACCCACTCGGGCGCGAGCAGCGCGTCCGGGCCGGGCAGCAGGACGACCTCGTCCAGGGTGACGATCTTGGCGCGCGAGGCGCGGGCCACGGTGACGGCCCAGCGCCAGCCCCGGTATCCGAACTCCTTGCACTCGAAGAAGTGCGTGACGACCCGGTCGCCCTCGGAGAGCACTCCCGCGTGCTCGCCGACGACGCCGGGCGCGGCCGCCTCCTCGGCTGCGCCCCGGGCGAGGTCGACGGCCTCGGCGCACAGGCGGTCGGGGGTGCGGCTTCGCGTGGTCGCTGCGCTCACAGGTATCGCTTCTCTCCTACGCCGTCTTTCGGGTGCGCCGGCCTGAAGGCGGCGGGGCGGACGGAGCGGACCCTGGGACCGCGTCGACGTCCGCGCCCGATCGCGCTCGGGCGCACCTACGTCATCCATTCTGCGGTATGCCCGTAAGGCGCGCGGTCGAGAACGTTCGCCACGGCGCGCTACGCACGCTACCTTCTCGTCGCCGCTCGACCTACACCGACGTTGTCTTCACCGCGCCGCGCCCGAACTTTCCCACCCCACCAACACCGCCCCACCCGCAACAAACCCACCACCAAAGCCACGAGCCCGTTCCCGAGCAGGTCCCGCGGGGCTGGGGGCAGCCGCGGCCGGGCTCAGCACCGAGCACGCCCCGCCGGGCCGGAGGGCGCCGTGGCCGGGCCCACGGCGCCCCGCACCGAGCACGCCAGGGGGCAGCCGCACCGTCCACTGAGACGTCCGGCCCACGCCGGAGGCGAACCACCGGCCCAGGCCGCCGCAGCCGGCCTGGCAGAGCCGCCAGGGGCCAACCGGCCCGAGCCGCCGTAGCCGGCGTGGCAGAGCCACCGGGCCCCGGCCGAACCGGGCCACCGAGGCCCGCGACCGAGCAGGCAATTCGCGGCGCCGGCCGAACGTGCCCGGCAAACGACGCAACGATGCCCGCCACCGCGAACCCGGCCGAGTCGGGTGCGAGGACGGCCCCACCATCGCGAGCACGGCCGAGCCGGGAGTCGGCGACTGCCCCGCCGCCAGGAGCGCCGGACCGCGAGCTCCGCACCGAGTACGCCCGAAGGGCAGCCATGGCCGGCACCGCCCCGCCGCCGCGAGCACGGCCGAGCGGGCCAGGGAGCACTTCGCCGTCAGGAGCACAACGTGTTCCGGGGCCGAGACCGCCCCGCCATCAGGAGCGATGCCGAGCCCAGAGGCACGGGACCGACCGCCACCGCAAGCGCGACCGAGGCCGGGGCTCGAAAACACCCCGCCACCGCAGGCGCGACCAAGTCCCGGACCCGAAAAAACCCCGCCCCCGCAAGCGCGACCGCGTCAAGGTGTCGTGGGTGGGGACTGTCGGGGCCGGGTGGGTGCCTTAGGGGTGTCTGGTTGGTCGCATCCGGGCCGCCAGGGCGCTACCGGTGCCGTTTCCGGGGCAGTATGACGGGGTGGCAGCCGCGAGAACGCCCCCGGGAACCACCGGCGTCGGTGGGGACAAGGGGGTCAAGGGGAGCATCCGGGGCAGCGGTTCGGGCCGGTTCGGCGGGTCCGTCCGCGCGGTCGGGCGTGCCCTGCATCTGCCCGTGACCGGAGCGGTCCGCGGCATCCGCAGGGCGACCAACGCCCACGGCGCCGGCGAGTCCGGGCTCGGCCGGCTGATCGAACTGCACGCGGTGAACGGCGCCGGCGACGTCATGATCACGGTGGCGCTCGCCTCCACCGTCTTCTTCTCCGTGCCCACCGACGAGGCCCGCGGCCGGGTCGCGCTGTACCTCGCGATCACCATGGCGCCGTTCACGGTCCTCGCGCCCGTGATCGGCCCGCTCCTCGACCGCCTCCCGCACGGCCGCCGCGCCGCGATGGCCGCCGCGATGCTGGCCCGCGCCCTGCTCGCGCTGATCATCGCGGGCGCCGCCGCCAGCGGCAGCCTGGAGCTGTACCCGGCGGCCCTCGGCGTGCTGGTCGCCTCGAAGGCGTACGGCGTGGTCAGGAGCGCCGTCGTACCCCGGCTGCTGCCGCCCCGGTTCTCCCTGGTGAAGGCGAACTCGCGGGTGACCCTCGGCGGGCTGCTCGCCACCGGCGTGGCCGCCCCCATCGGCGCGGGCCTTCAGGCCCTCGACTCGCACTGGCCGCTCTACGGCGCCTTCGTGATCTTCGTCGCGGGAACGTTCCTGTCGTTCGCCCTGCCGCCGAAGGTCGACTCGGCCAAGGGCGAGGACCGGGCGCTGCTCGCCGCGGACGAGCAGCACCTGCGCGGTCCGCGCCGCAAACTGCTGAAGCGTCCCGGCCTGCGTACCGTCGGCACGGCCGTCACGCACGCCCTCGCCGCGAACGCCGCGCTGCGCTGCCTGTCCGGGTTCCTGATCTTCTTCCTCGCCTTCCTGCTCCGGGAGCACCCGCTGACCGGCGAGAGCGCGGCGGTCTCGCTGGGCATCGTGGGCGTCGCGGCGGGCGCGGGCAACGCGCTGGGCACGGCGGTCGGCGCCTGGCTGCGATCGCGGGCACCGGAGATCATCATCGTCACCGTCGTCGCGATCGTGCTGGGCGCGGCGGTCACGGCCGCGGTCTTCTTCGGCGCGTTCCTGGTGGCCTGCCTGGCCGCGATCGCCGGATTCGGGCAGGCGCTGGCCAAGCTGTCCCTGGACGCGCTGATCCAGCGGGACGTGCCCGAGCCGGTGCGGACCTCGGCGTTCGCCCGCTCCGAGACTCTGCTGCAGGTGGCCTGGGTGCTCGGCGGCGCGATCGGCATCGTGCTGCCGCTCAACGGCGTGCTGGGCCTGTCGGTGGGCGCCGGGCTCGTGGCGGCCGGCTGGCTGCCCACCGTCCGCGGTCTGCTGGCCTCGGCCCGGCACGGCGGCGCCGCGCGCCCCCGGGTGGCGTGAGGCCCGCGCCTCACGGCCATCTGCCACGCCCGCACCCCCGCGTGGGCGGGCAGGCGGGCGCGCCCGATAGCCTTCGGCCATGACCACGCTGCATTCCGCCGTGCGACGCCGCCGCGCCGTCGCCGCTGCCGGTGCCGTTTCCGCCGGACTGCTCGTCCTGTCGGCCTGTTCCAAGCCGACCCCTCTGTCCACGATCACCGTCGGCAGCTCTTCCGTGAGCTCGGAAGCCAACTGCTACAACGACGGCAACGCGATCAAGACCGCGGACCTGGCCAGGTGCCTCAAGTCCAAGGACATCAAGACGATCAAGGTCGACCCGGACGAGACCGTGCGCTTCGGGGTCGACCCGAAGATCGCGGACACGGGCTGGACCATCCTGATGAACGGTCAGCCGCTGACCGACTCCAGCACCAAGACCTACCGCACGATCCCGGGCAGCGTCTTCTTCAACGCCCAGTACGGCGCCAGCGGCAACTCGACGCTGGTCTCCATCAAGGAGGGCGAGAAGGACGTACGAGGTCTGTGGTCCTTCAAGCTGACGAAGAACTCCTGACCACGTCCGCGCCACGCGTCCTGGTCGCCACCGCGGTCCCCGTCGAACGGGACGCGGTGGCACGGGCGTTCGCCGGGTCCGCGGGTGAGGAGCCGCTGCGGCCACTGCCCGGGGCGGCCGTGCGCCGGATCCCCGGGCCGCCCGCCGTCGACCTGATCGCCGCCGGGGTCGGCCCCGCCCTCGCCGCCGCGACCACCGCCTCCGCCCTGACCGCCGCCGCGCTCGCCGGCGCCCCCTACGACCTCGTCGTCTCGGCCGGTATCGCCGGCGGCTTCGCGCCCCACGCGCCCGTCGGCTCGCTCGTCGTCGCCGACGAGATCACCGCCGCCGACCTGGGCGCCGAGACCGGCGACGGATTCCTGCCGGTGACCGAACTCGGCTTCGGCACCGTCACCCACCGTCCGCCCGAAGCGCTCGTACGGGCGATCGCGGCCGCCGCCTCGGCCCGTACCGGCACGGTGCTGACCGTCTCCACGGTGACCGGCACCGCCGCCCGCGCCGACGCCCTGCGCGCCCGCCACCCCCGCGCCCTCGCCGAGGCCATGGAGGGCTTCGGCGTCGCCGAGGCGGCCGCCGCGCACCGCGTCCCGGTGCTGGAGGTGCGCGCGGTCTCCAACCCGGTCGGCCCGCGCGACCGGGCCGCCTGGCGCATCGGCGACGCCCTGACCACCCTGACCGAGGGCTTCGGGAAGCTCGCGCCCGTCCTCACGAGTTGGAAGATTGCATGAGCCCTGACAGCAGCCGACTGCGGATCGCCTACTCCCCCTGCCCCAACGACACCTTCGTCTTCGACGCGCTCGCCCACGGCCGCGTCCCGGACGCGCCCGACCTCGACGTCACCTTCGCGGACATCGACGTCACCAACGGCATGGCCGAGCGCGGCGAGTTGGACGTGCTGAAGGTGTCCTACGCGGTGCTGCCGTACGTCCTCGGCGAGTACGCGCTGCTGCCGTGCGGCGGCGCGCTGGGCCGGGGCTGCGGGCCCCTGGTGCTCACCAAGGAGCCGGACGCCGACCTGACGGGCCGCACGGTCGCGGTGCCGAGCGAGAAGTCGACGGCGTACCTGCTGTTCCGCCTGTGGGCCGCGGACGTCGTCCCCGGCGGGGTGGGCGAGATCGTGGTCATGCCGTTCCACGAGATCATGCCGGCCGTGCGGGACGGGAAGGTCGACGCCGGTCTGGTGATCCACGAGGCGCGTTTCACCTACCGGAACTACGGCCTGCACAAGCTCGCCGACATGGGCGAGCACTGGGAGCGCACCACCGGGCTGCCGATCCCGCTCGGCGCGATCATCGCCAGGCGCTCGCTGGGCGAGCGGACGCTGACGCGGCTCGCCGACTCGATCCGTACGTCGGTGCGCGCGGCCTGGGACGACCCGGAGGCCTCCCGGCCGTACGTCATGGAGCACGCCCAGGAGATGGACCCGGCCGTCGCCGACCAGCACATCGGGCTGTACGTCAACGAGTTCACCGCCGGCCTCGGCGAGGACGGCTACGCGGCGGTCCGCGGGCTGCTCACGCGTGCGGCGGCCGAGGGGCTCGTACCGCCCCTCGGCCCGGACGCGCTCGCTTTTCCCTGACTCCCTGACCTTGTCAGCCCCGTCGGGTCATACGTCCAGTTGGTCGGCGACCGCGCGCAGCAGTCCGGCGACGTTCTTGCCGGACGTCTTGTCGGGGTAGCGGCCGCGCTCCAGGGTCTGCGCGACGCCCTCCAGGAGGGTGGTCAGGTCCTGCACGATGGAAGCCAGTTCGTCCGGCTTCTTGCGCTGGGCGGCGGCGACCGAGGGGGTCGGATCCAGGAGCGTCACGGAGAGGGCCTGGTCGCCGCGCTGGCCGGCGACCACCCCGAACTCCACCCGCTGCCCCGGCTTGAGCGCGTCCACTCCGGCAGGGAGCACCGAGGAATGGACGAACACGTCGCCGCCGTCGTCGCGGGAGAGAAAGCCGAAGCCCTTCTCAGCGTTGAACCATTTGACCTTGCCGGTAGGCAAAGCACGCACCCCATCTCACCGGTCAGCCGAACCACAGTTGCCGCAGGTCAGGCTATCTAGCGCTCGCTCGTGCCTGCCGTTGTCCCGAAGCCTCCCCAGCTCTTTACCCGCCGTCAAGCCCGCCCACTCCAGTCGGCCGAACCTGGCCGATCGGCGTGCGCGCGCTCGCTCGGGGGCGAGGGAGACAGGGGATATCTCAGCACATGAGGGGGCGGCTCCGGCAACCCGTATTCGCGGGCGGTGACGGCACCCGCACGGCGCACGCGGCGGCGCCCTGCGCCGCCGGCCCGCGGTCCCCGGACACCTCGATGCCCGCCCTGCGCAGGGTGTCCTGACAGTGCGGCAGCGAGAAGGGCGTCCTCCGGTGTCCGAAACGGTTCGTCGCCCGCGAGATCCACCGGCACCGGTGGCCGGCCGCGAGTGCGCGGGCCGGCCACCGCGGGCGTCGCCCGGATGCGCTACGACAGCGCGGAACCGTGGCCCGCGGGGCCGTCCGCTCGCCGTTGTCGGCGACCAGCGTGCGGGCCGCCACCAGGCGGAGGGCGTCCTCGCTGTTCCAGCTGAGGGCCGCCGCCCGCATCGCCTCGACGTTGGGCGGCAGGTCGAGGCCCAGGTCCTCGGCGAACAGGGTCTGGCAGCGCTTGATCGCGCTGAGGGCGCTGGCGGCGTCGCCGTCGATGCAGTGCACCGCGGCCAGGAGCTCCCACAGCCGCTGGCGGTAGGGCGCTTCGGCGATGATGCTCTCGATCCGGTAGGAGAGCGTCTCGGTGCGGCGGGCGAGTATGCAGCTGGTGAACAGGTCCTGGTAGGCGTCGAAGCGCGCGTTGTTGACGCCCGCGACGTGGGCGTTGAACCACCGCGTCGGCGGCAGGTCCTGCCCGAACGGGCCGCGTCACCAGGCCAGGGCTCCCTCCAGGACCCCGGCCGCCGGCTCCGCCTCACCGCGCAGCAGCAGATTCCGGCCACGCCGTGCGGCCAGCGTGAACTGCGCCAGGTCGAACTCGTCGGGCGTGACCTCCAGCCCGTAGCCGCTCCGGCCGCCCCGGTAGGTCCGCACCCGGCAGCTCGGGCCCGGCCGTGCCTCGTCGAGGTCCCGGCGCAGGGCGGTGAGATGGCTCCGAATGTTCGCCGCGGCCGAAGTCGGCGGGTCGTCCCATAATCTTTCGGCCAGTTCGGTGATCCCTATGGGCTGCCCGGGCCGAAGCAGGAAGGCGGTCAGAATCGCACGCCGCACCGGCGATGCCATCTCGACGTTTCCCTGGACCCGCAGTGGGCCGAGAATCCTATTTGTTTAATTGTTAACCATATCGGGGAGGCATTCTCAAGACCGCGGCCAACGGCCTTCCCCCTTCACGTCGGCGCGAGGTCGACACTCCCTCGTCATTACCCCACCGAGACTGGCCGAATTTCGCAGCGCAACGCGCGCCACTACGGCAGGTGAGCGTCCGGCCATCAATGGAACTGCCGGGTAATTTTCCACCAAGGCAAGCAGACGTTCAGCATGCGCGTATCACGAAAGAGAGCTATGTCCGGAGCGATTGCGAAATCATTCCCTCTTGCGACAAAACTCCGGTCCGGTTCGAATATGCCGGGGTCGTCCACCGCTGCCGACCGCCCCGCTGACGCCCGCTCCATGGTCATCCGGGGCTCTCGGCGCCCGCGCACCAGGAACTATCCTTGGTGGCGTGCGTGACAATACCCGAACGAATTCCGCCGCAGCCGGCGACCGGCTGGTCCGTGCAGGTGCCATCGTCTTCTTCGTCGGTGCGCTGGCCACCGCGGTGACGGTGGCGCCGCTGTTCCTCGGCGCGAAGCCCTTCCCGACCTACATGTTCGGCCTGAGCATGCTCATGGGCGTCGGCTTCCTGATCGCCGGTGCGGGTGTGCTCCGGTCGATCGCGGCGGGCCGCCGTCAGGCGCGCGGCGACTCACGGTAGCGGCTGAAAAGCGTGCGGTTGGCCGCGAGCCAGTCCGGGAACGCGGTCAGATCCGCGAGCACGACATCCGCGCCCGCCGCCCGCAGTTCCCCCTCGTCGCACGGTCCGGTGGCCACCGCCACCGACAGCGCGCCGGCCGCGCGGGCGCCCCGTACGTCCCCGACGTGGTCGCCGACGTACACCCGGGCGCCGTACTCGCGCAGCGCCTCGGCCTTCCGCTCGGCCCACAGGTCGCCGATCACCGCGTCCGGCTCGATGCCCAGGTGCTCCAGGTGCAGCTTGGCGTTCGGCTCGTACTTGGCGGTGACGACGATCGCCCGGCCGCCGCCCTGCCGCACGGCCTCGATCGCCTCGCGGGCGCCGGTCAGCGCGGGCGTGGCGGAGACGGCGATCGCCGGGTACAGCTCCCGGTACAGATCCCCCGCCGCCTCCACCCGCTCGGCCGGGAACCAGTTGACCAGCTCCTCCGCGAGGGGCGGACCGAGCCGCGTGACCGCCAGGTCGGCGTCGATGTACGTCCCCGTCCGCTCGGAAAGCTCCAGGTAGCAGGCGCGGATGCCCGGGCGGGAGTCGACGAGGGTCATGTCGAGGTCGAAGCCGACGGTCAGCGGGCGAGAGGTCATACGGGCCATTGTGCCCAGGGGCCGGAGTCGCAAGACCTCCGGCCCGTGTGACGTACAACTACCTCCGGCGCCTCCGGCACCGCGAGCGCGGCTACGTCCGCCGCTGCGAGCGCCACGCCAGGAACAGGGCCGACAGCACGGCCGCGGCCCGCACCACCCACGGCCAGGTCTGGGAGACCGCGTCGTTCATGTGGCCCTCGGCGATGGGGGTGCCCCAGCGGTCGTCGGTACGGCCCCACAGCCAGACCACCCCGGCGGCGAGCGCCAGGCCGGGCATGCCGACGACGGCCCACTTGGACTCCGCGCGGGTCAGCCGGCGGGAGGCGTAGGCGATGATCCAGCCGAGCAGCAGCGCGTACCAGTTGCCCAGGACCGCGCCGACCACCAGCAGTCCGGCCGCGAGCAGCAGCAGCGGATTGCTCCGGCCCGCCATCAACGGGGGCAGCGCGAAACGGCGGCGCCCGGCGGGCGCCTCCGGCTCGGCCGCCTCCACCGGCTTCGCAGTGCCGGCCGCCTCGGGCGCGGGCTCCGCGTTGGCGGATTCCTTCGACGGCGGGGGCTTGAGCAGCTCCGGGATCTCCACCCCGCCCATGAAGCCGGGCACGTCGTCACCTGTCCCCAACGGGCTCTGCTCCACGCGCCACCACTCGGAGGCGGCCGCCGCGCCGCCGAGCTCGTCGGCGCTCGCCAGGTGCGGCGGGGCCGGGCCGTCGGACGCCACGGGCCCCGCCGGCGGCTGCGACGGACGCGGCCGCGGTACCACCTTGCGCAGCCCCTTCGGGCGCGCCGGCTCCACCTCCGGTTCACGCTGCGCGGGCACGGCCGGGGCCGCTGCCCGCGATCCGCCCCCGCCGGAGCCGCCCGCGGCCGCGGCCGCGACGACGGCGGCGGGACTGCCGAGCCCGTCGATGATGCGGCGGACGGCGGCGGGACTGTCCACGGCGGCCTTGGCGCGGCGCCGGTCGATCTCGTTGCGCAGCTCCGCGACCAGACGCATCCGCGTGGCCGAGGACAGCTGGCGTTGCTGAGCGACGTCCCCGACGCGGCTCAGATACTCGTAGACGACCTGATCGCTCTCGATCCCCACGAAGCCCCTCCGGGGTGGCTGGCCGATGACCCCGTTGGACGACGGTACCGTCTTCGGCGCGGTGCCCGGTGCCCTGTACGGGGCCGGGCGCGACACTCACCCGGTACCGTGAATCGGATGAGCAGCGATGAGAAACCGGCGGCCCCGCGTTCGCTCGCGGAAGCGCTCCGCGCGCGCGACGACGCCTCCCTGGCCGCGCTCCTGCGCAGCCGCCCCGACCTCATCACCCCGGTCCCGACCGACCTCACCCAGCTCGCCACCCGCGCCGGAACCCGCGCCTCGGTGGTCCGCGCCCTGGAGCGGCTGGACCGGTTCGCCCAGCAGACGGCCCAGGCCCTCGCGGTGGCCGGCGACCCGGCCACGTACGGCGAACTGCTCGGCCTGATGGCGTCCGACGCCCGCGATCCCGTCGTCGCCGCCGCGCTGCCCCGCGCCCTGGGCACCCTGCGCGAACAGGCCCTCGTCTGGGGCGGCGACGACCGGCTGCGCCTGGTGCGCACGGCACGCGAGCTGCTCGCGCCGTCGCCCCAGCACCCGTCCCCGACCGGGCTCGGACCGACGGTGCGGGAGGCCACGGCGGGCATGTCGCCGGGGCGTATCCAGGAGATCGTGGCGACCACCGGACTGCCCTCGACCCACGACTCCGTCTCGGCCGTCGCCTCGCTCACCGAGCTGTTCACCGACCGCCGGCGGATGTCCGCGCTGCTCGCCGGGCTGCCCGCCGAATCCCTCGAGGTGCTGGAGCGCCTGGTGTGGGGTCCGCCCTACGGCCAGGTCACCCCCGACCCGGCGCCGCGTCTGCGCCGGCTGCTGGACCGCGGACTGCTGCTGCCCACGGCGCCCGGAACCGTCGTCCTCCCCCGCGAGGCGGCCCTGCACCTGCGCGCGGGCCGCGCCCACCGCGCGCCCGAGCCGGTGCCGCCGGCCGTGGCGGCCGCCGCGACCCACGGTCCACAGGTTGTGGACGCCACAGCGGCCGGGCAGGCGTACACCGCCCTGGCCACCGTCGAGGAACTGCTGCGGGACTGGGACGAGGGCGGCCCGAACGTGCTGCGCGCGGGCGGACTGAGCGTGCGCGACCTCAAGCGCACCGCCGTCGCCCTCGACGTGCCCGAACCGGTGGCCGCCTTCTGGGTCGAACTCGCCTACGCGGCCGGTCTGCTCGCCTCCGACGGCGAGGCCGACGAGCGGTACGCGGCGACCCCGGCCTACGACGAGTGGCTGGAGCGGCCCGCCGCCGAACGCTGGGCCCACCTCGCGGCGGCCTGGCTGGCGGCCACGCGGACGGCGGGTCTGATCGGCGGGCGGGACGCCAAGGACCGGACCCTGTCCACGCTCGGCCCCGGCCTCGACCGCTCGGCGGCACCGGAGGTACGGCACCGGGTGCTCACCCTGCTCGCGGGGCTGCCGCAGGGCGCCGCACCGGCCGGTGAGTCGGTGCCGGCCCGGCTGCGCTGGGAGCACCCGCCGCGCGAACCGCGGCAGGAGGACGACCTGCGCGGCCGCCTCGCCAGGTGGACGCTGTCCGAGGCGGAACTGCTCGGCGTCACCGGCCGGGGCGCGCTGTCCGCACACGGGCGCGCGCTGCTCGGCGCGTCCGCACCGGCTCCCGCGGAGGCGGAGCCCGAGCCCGGGACGAACCCCGCGGGCGAGGGCGGGCACGGTCCCGCCGCACGCGCGATGGCGGCCACGGGCGCGGCCGGGGCCGCGCCCGCGAGCCCCGGGGACAAGCTGCCCGTCCACAAGCACCACCGGCCGGAAGGAACCCCCGGAACCCCGGAACCCCGGGCCCCTTCCACGCCTATCTCCCCCCTCTCTCCCATCACCCCCGTCGCCCTCGCCTCCGCCGCCGAACAAGCCGCCGCGGCCCGCGTCCTCGCCCCGCTCCTGCCCGAGCCCCTGGACCACGTCCTGCTCCAGGCGGACCTGACCGCGGTCGCGCCCGGACCCCTGCGGCGTCCGCTCGCCGAGACGCTGGGCGTGCTCGCGGACGTGGAGTCCAAGGGCGGCGCGACCGTCTACCGGTTCACCCCCGCCTCCGTACGCCGCGCCCTCGACGCCGGCCGCACCGCCTCCGACCTGCACGCCTTCCTCACCGCGCACTCCCGTACGCCGGTGCCGCAACCGCTGGCGTACCTGATCGACGACGTGGCCCGCCGGCACGGCCATCTGCGGGTCGGCGCGGCCTCGGCGTACCTGCGCTGCGACGACGACGCGCTGCTGAACGAGATCCTCGCCGACAAGCGGTCCGCCGCGCTGCGCCTGCGCCGCCTCGCGCCGACCGTGCTGGCCGCGCAGGCCGACCCGGCCACGCTCCTGGAGGGCCTGCGCGCGATGGGCTACGCCCCGGCCGCCGAATCCGCGGCGGGCGACGTCCTCATCACCCGCGCGCACTCCCACCGCACCCCGCCGCGCACCGCCCCCGAACCGGTCCCGGAGGGCCCGCCGGCCCCGGACGCCACGCTGCTGTCCGCAGCGATCCGCGCGATCCGGGCGGGCGACCTGGCCTCCACCGCCCCGCGCAAGCCGACCGCGGCCACGCGGGAGGACGGCGACCTGCCCCGCACCGGCTCCGCCGAGACCCTCGCCACCATGCAGGCCGCCGTCCTCACCGGCGAAGCCCTGTGGATCGGCTACGTCAACGCCGAGGGCGCCGCCAGCCAGCGCGTCATCGCGCCGATCCGCGTAGAGGGCGGCTTCGTCACCGCGTACGACCACACCGCGGACGAGGTCCGCACCTACCCCCTGCACCGGGTCACGGGGGTCGCCGAGCTCGCGGACGACCAGCCGTGATCCGCCTCGGATAGGGCACACTGGACGTTTGACCACACGGAAAGGGCGCTGCGCGTGAATGGTCCCCTGATCGTCCAGTCGGACAAGACCCTGCTTCTCGAAGTCGACCACGAGCAGGCCGACGACTGCCGCCGGGCCATCGCGCCGTTCGCCGAGCTGGAGCGGGCACCCGAGCACATCCACACCTACCGGGTCACCCCGCTCGGCCTGTGGAACGCGCGCGCCGCCGGGCACGACGCCGAGCAGGTCGTCGACGCCCTCGTGCAGTACAGCCGCTACCCCGTGCCGCACGCGCTGCTCGTCGACATCGCCGAGACGATGGACCGCTACGGACGGCTGACCCTCAGCAAGCACCCGGCTCACGGCCTGGTCCTGACCACCACCGACCGGCCGGTCCTGGAGGAGGTGCTGAAGTCCAAGCGGATCGCCCCGCTGGTCGGCGCCCGCATCGACCCGGACACGGTGGCCGTGCACCCCTCCGAGCGCGGGCAGATCAAGCAGACCCTGCTGAAGCTGGGCTGGCCCGCCGAGGACCTCGCCGGGTACGTCGACGGCGAGGCGCACCCGATCGAGCTGCGCGAGGACGGCTGGGCGCTGCGGCCCTACCAGAAGCAGGCCGTGGAGAACTTCTGGCACGGCGGGAGCGGTGTCGTCGTCCTGCCCTGCGGGGCCGGCAAGACGCTGGTCGGCGCAGGCTCGATGGCGCAGGCGAAGTCCACGACGCTGATCCTCGTCACGAACACCGTCTCGGCCCGGCAGTGGAAGCACGAGCTGGTGAAGCGGACCTCGCTGACCGAGGACGAGATCGGGGAGTACAGCGGGACCAGGAAGGAGGTCCGCCCGGTCACCATCGCCACCTACCAGGTGCTGACGACCCGGCGGAAGGGGATCTACCCCCACCTGGAGCTGTTCGACTCCCGGGACTGGGGACTGATCGTCTACGACGAGGTGCACCTGCTGCCCGCGCCGGTCTTCAAGTTCACCGCGGACCTCCAGGCCCGGCGGCGGCTGGGACTGACCGCGACCCTGGTGCGCGAGGACGGCCGCGAGTCGGACGTGTTCTCCCTGATCGGCCCCAAGCGGTTCGACGCGCCCTGGAAGGAGATCGAGGCGCAGGGCCACATCGCGCCCGCGGACTGCGTCGAGGTCCGGGTGAACCTGACCGAGTCCGAACGGCTGGCGTACGCGACGGCCGAGACGGAGGAGAAGTACCGCTTCTGCGCGACCACCGCCACCAAGCGGAAGGTCACGGAGGCGATCGTCCGCCGCTTCGCCGGGCAGCAGATCCTCGTCATCGGCCAGTACATCGACCAGCTCGACGAGCTGGGCGAGCACCTGAACGCGCCGGTGATCAAGGGCGAGACGTCCAACGCGCAGCGCGAGAAGCTCTTCGACGCCTTCCGTGAGGGCGAGATCAGCGTGCTGGTGGTCTCCAAGGTGGCGAACTTCTCCATCGACCTGCCGGAGGCCACGGTCGCCATCCAGGTCTCGGGCACCTTCGGCTCCCGCCAGGAGGAGGCCCAGCGCCTCGGACGGGTGCTGCGCCCGAAGGCCGACGGCCACCAGGCCCACTTCTACTCGGTGGTCGCCCGCGACACCATCGACCAGGACTTCGCCGCCCACCGCCAGCGCTTCCTGGCCGAACAGGGCTACGCCTACCGGATCATGGACGCCGACGAACTGCTGGCGGAGGAGGCCTGACCCTCCCGGGTCCGGCCGGACCGCCGTCTGCGGAACTCCAGCGCCACCGCCATGAGCAGGACCAGCCCCAGCAGGGGGTAGGGCGAGGCCAGGGGCTGCTGCCACCAGGACAGGTGCAGTTCCATGCCCTTGTTGGGGACCATCCACAGGGTGCGGGCCGTGAACAGGACCACGGTGACCGCCGCCCAGACGCGGCGGCCCTCGGCCAGGAGTACGGCGATCAGCGGGACGCACCACACCCAGTGGTGGGACCAGCTGATCGGTGAGACGAGCAGGGCGGTCAGGCCGGTCAGCAGCACGCCCCACCGCTCCTGCCGCACCCGGCACGCGAGCCACAGTCCGGCGGCGGCCACCGCGACGGCGGGCAGCATCCAGGCGAGTCCGGGCGACGGCTCCCCCAGCAGCCGGGCGACCAGGCCCTGAAGCGACTGGTTGGCGATGATCCACGGCTTGCCCACCCGGTTGGTCTCGAACAGGCGGCGCGTCCAGTAGTCGACGCCGGCCGCGGGCAGCACGAGTGCCCCGACGGCGACCGTCCCGGCGAACCCGGCCACCGCCGCTGCCGCCTCGCGGCGCCGCCCCCGCAGCAGCAGGTACACGATGAAGAGGCCCGGGGTGAGCTTGATGCCGGTCGCGACACCGATCAGGAGACCCTTGCCACGGGCTCCGGGCGGCCGGGTCAGGTCCCACAGGACCAGGCAGACGATCGCGAGGTTGATCTGCCCGTACACGAAGGTCTGGAAGACCGGTTCGAGCCAGACGGCGAGTGCCGTCGCGGCACACACCAGCGGGAGTCCGGCCCGGTGGCCGGAGAGCCGCGCGGAGAGGTGGACGAGCCAGGCGAGCAGAAGCGCGTTGCCCGCGAAGAACGCCGCTTTCAGGGCCACGGCGGGAAGCCACACCGTCGGCACGAACAGCAGGGCCGCGAACGGCGGGTACGTGGCCGGCAGCCGTCCCTGCGTGACCGTGAAGCCGTAGAGGTCGCGGCCGTGCACCACCGCCGAGCCCTCGGCCTGGTAGACCACCGCGTCGGGCATCTGCACCCGCTGCACCGCGAACAGGACCGCGAGGGCGGCGAGGGAGACGGCGAGGACGGCCAGGGCAAGTGCCGCTGGTGACCGGAGTATCACCTTCCGTGCTGTCACGGACCGACCCTAGTTGCTCACTTGTGGCGTACGCCCGCCTCCTCGCCGTACTCGCCGAGGACGACCACGTCGAACAGGGCGCCCGCCAACACCTTGACGGCGTGCAGGGCGTCGCCCAGAACGTGATGACGGGGGCTGTCCTGGACAGCCGTGGCACCGGCCGGCCGGGCGGCGGGAGCGGGGTGGATGGTTGCTGCGCTCATGTCTTCATGGTGGATCCGGGGGCAGAGGACTGGCATCGGTCTGCGGACCGGGCCTTCCTGGCCCCGGGTACCCCTCTGGAGGGACTTCCGACCCTGCGTCCGGCGGACGCGAACCCCTAGGGGTTGGCGATCACGGCACCCAGGCGGGCGCGGCGCAGGGAAAACCGGTTGGCTTCCGCGCCCAGCCGCGCCCTAGAATCCACCCTCTTGCCCGCCTCCCTTCACGGAGTGCCGCCGTCCGGACGGAAACCGGTCGGCAGATCCCGCCGCCGCGCGGCGCAGCCACACGGCACCACCCCACGGCACCCGCATGCCCCGAAGGCCTTCCGGAGGCACCCCCTTGTCGTCCCTGTCGTCCTCGTCGTCCCCGTCGCCTTCGTCGTCCCCGTCGCCTTCGTCGTCCCCGTCGCCTTCGTCTTCGTTCCTGCCCGCCGACCCCCTCGCCCGTGAGCGCGCCCACCTGTCCGCCTCCCGCGCCGCACTGCGCGCCATGCGCGAGGACGTCGAGTCGCTCGACATCCGGGACGTCACCGCGAACTGGGTCAACGCCGAGGTCCTCGCCCGCCAGATCGACGAGCGCATCAAGGCGCTGGCCGACCTCAGCGACACCCCGCTGTTCTTCGGCCGGCTCGACTACCTGGACGCCCCGGGCGCGGACCGGGCGGAGGGCGCCGAGGGCGAACGCTTCTACATCGGACGCCGGCACGTGCACGACGGCGAGGGCGACCCCATGGTCATCGACTGGCGCGCACCGGTCTCGCAGCCGTTCTACCGGGCCGCCAGGAAGGACCCGATGAACGTCGCCCTGCGCCGCCGCTTCGGCTACACCGGCGGCGACCTCACGGCGTACGAGGACGAGCGCCTGTCCGACCCGGCCGAGCCGTCGGGGGCGGCCACCACCAGCAAGCTGCTCCAACAGGAGATCGAACGTCCGCGTGTGGGCCCGATGCGCGACATCGTGGCGACCATCCAGCCCGAGCAGGACGAGATCGTGCGGTCCGGGCTGTCCGGCACCGTCTGCGTCCAGGGCGGCCCCGGCACCGGGAAGACCGCCGTGGGCCTGCACCGGGTCGCCTACCTCCTCTACGCCCACCGCGAGCGGCTCGCCCGCACCGGCACCCTCGTGATCGGACCCAACCGGTCCTTCCTGCACTACATCGAGCAAGTGCTGCCCGCCCTCGGCGAGTTGACCGTCCAGCAGGCCACCGTCGGCGATCTGGTGGCGCATGTGGAGGTGCGGGGCGCTGACGACGCGGCGACCGCGATCGTCAAGGGCGACGCACGGATGGCGGAGGTGCTCCGCAGGGCGCTGTACTCCCACGTGACCATGCCCACCGAACCGGTCGTGGTGGTCCGCGGCTCGCGGCGCTGGCGCGTACCGGCGTACGAACTGGAGGACATCGTCCGGGAGTTGCTGGACCGCGGCATCCGCTACGGCGCCGCCCGCGAGGCCCTGCCGCAGCGGATCGCGCACGCCGTGCTGGTGCAGATGGAGCGGGCGGGCGAGGCCCCCGACGACCGCGTGCAGGACGCGGTGGCCCGCAACGCGGCGGTCAAGGCCGCCGTCAAGGCGGTCTGGCCCCCGGTCGACCCGGCGAAACTGGTGCTGCGGCTGGTGACCGACGCGGACTTCCTCGCGGAGCACGCGGACGGGATCCTCACCGAGGAGGAGCGCAAGACACTCCTGTGGGCCAGGCCCGTGCGGTCGGTGAAGTCGGCCAAGTGGTCCGCCGCCGACGCCGTACTGGTTGACGAGGCCGCCGACCTGGTGGAGCGCACCCACTCCCTCGGGCATGTCGTCCTGGACGAGGCACAGGACCTCTCCCCCATGCAGTACCGGGCGGTCGGCCGGCGCTGCACCACCGGCTCCGCGACCGTCCTCGGCGACCTGGCCCAGGGCACCACGCCGTGGGCCACCCGCACCTGGGAGGAGGCCCTGGTCCACCTCGGCAAGTCCGACGGCCTGATCGAGGAGCTGACGGCGGGCTTCCGCGTGCCGACGGACGTCATCACGTACGCCTCCCGGCTGCTGCCGCACATCGCCCCCGGGCTCACCCCCGTCGCGTCGGTGCGCGAGAACCCCGGCTTCTTCGAGATCCGTACGGCCGCCGGGGACGCCGAAGTGGTCTCCGCCTGCGAGGAGTTGCTGCGCAACGAGGGCTCGGTCGGCCTGATCGCCGCCGACGCCCGCGTCCCGGCCGTGGCCGAGACGCTGACGGCGGCCGGCCTGCCGTACCTCGCCCCCGGCGAGGAGACGACGGCCGAGACCCGCCTCACCCTGGTCCCGGCCTCGCTCGCCAAGGGCCTGGAGTACGACTACGTCGTCCTCGACGAGCCGCAGGCCGTCGTCGACGGCGAACCCGACGAACGCACGGGCCTGCGCCGCCTGTACGTGGCTCTGACTCGAGCGGTCTCAGGCCTGATCGTCACCCACACGGCCCCGCTGCCGGGTCAGCTTTCCTGAGGCCCACTGGGCTGCCGGGAGGGCGGGTCGGCAGGGGCCGGGACGGCGCGGCTGGTCCCATCGGGGCTGGGTGCGTCACCGGGCGCGGCGGGGTGGGGCGCCGCGGGGCTGGGTTCGGCGGGCCTGGGTGCGTCGGGGCGCGGCGCGGCGGAACTGGGTTCGGCGGGACTGGGTGCGTCGCCGAGCGCGGCCGAACTGGGCGCGGCGGAGTCGGACACGGCGCCGGGCGCGGTAGGGCTGGACCCATCAGGGCCGGGTGCGTCGCCGGGCAAGACTGGGCTGGACGCGGTAGACCCGAGTCCGGCGGGACTGGGCCCATCGGGGTCGGACGGCGCGGCGGGACCCGGCTCATCGGCGCCGGATGCGGCAGATCCGGGCCCGTCAGGGCCGGACGGCGCGGCGGCCGGGCCGGGGACGGCCCCGTTCGAGGGCGGCGGCGCGTACGGCCCATGGCTGCCCTGCGGTGACGCGTACGGCCACACCGCGCCCGGCGGCGGAGCGTACGCCCCGTGTGCACCCGGCGGCGGGTACGCCCCATGCGGCCCGGGCGGCTGCGGGTACGGTCCATACGCACCCGGCGCCTGCTGCGGGTACGGCCCGTACGCACCCGGCGCCTGCTGCGGGTACGGCCCGTACGCACCCGGCGCCTGCGCGTACGGCCAATACGCGCCCTGCGGCGGTATGTACGGCAGGAGGTGGGGCGGGATCGGCTCGGGGACCGGGGCTGACAGGTGCTGCGGATGACGCCGCCGTGCCAGCCAGAGCACGATCGCGGCGAAGAGCAGCACCGAGGCCATGTCGACGAGGGCCAGTTGCCAGGGGGCGTCCGCCGCCGTCTCGTCGGACGCCAGTCCGTCCACGTACATGGCGGACACACCGAAGGCCAGCAGGTTGTTCAGCGCGTGCAGGGCGATGGACGCCTCGAGGCCGCCCGTGCGGATGGTCAGCAACCCCGCCACCGCACCGAAGACCAGGAGGTCGGCGAATCCCCAGGGCGTACCCCAGCCGTGCGCGGCCGCGAAGAGCACCGCCTGCGGCAGCACCGCGAGCCACGGGGATCGGAGGAAGGCCCCCGCCGCCTGGAGCAGCCAGCCGCGAAAGACGTACTCCTCCGCCGCCGACTGCAACGGCACGAGGACAACCAGCATGGCCAGGGAGAGGAGGAACGTCTGCCACCCGACCCACACGTCGGACCCGCCACCGTCGCCCTGGTCGTCCGGCAGGAAGATCGCGACCATCGGCAGCAGCACCATGGGGGGTACGGCGGCCAGCAGGCACCAGGCCAGCCATCGCCAACGCGGCCGCCCGGTCACGGAGGCCACCGTGCCGGCCGGACGCCGGCCCAGCCAGAGCACGGACAGCAGGACCAGCGGCAGGTCTACGGCTATGAACGCCAGGTCCAGGCCCGTGCCCAGAACCGGGCCGAAGTCGACGCCGCCGTCCGGCAGTTCCGGATAACCGGCGGCCGTGCCGATCCCGTCGGTGAGGATGTAGAGGAACACGGTGGCCAGGACCGACCCGAAGACCAGCACCACAGTGCCGAGCAGCGGCCGCCACCAGCGGTGGTGGGGTGAGTACCGGGCCATACGGTGATACGGAAGCCCGGTGGGGTCAGGGGACGTTGCTGTCATGAACGACATCGTGCCCGGTCGGAATGAACCAGGCGTACGAATTACCCGGGCCGGCCCGAACCCACCCCACTCCGGTCAGGCACCGTGCCTCAGCCCGCAGGCTGCCGAACCGCCACACCGTCCAGCACGGCGCGCCACTCCGCGACCGCCGCGACGGAGACCGGTCCGTCCCAGCCGCCGGGGCGAGCCGCACCGCCGATGTGGAAGGCGTCGATCCCCTCCGCGAGCAGCGCGGGCACATGAACCAGCCGCAGGCCGCCGCCGACCATGATCTGTTGCTCGTAACCGGGCTCGCCCCCGCGCGCGGCCTCCGCGATCAGCGTGGGCAGCCCCTCGTCCACGCCCGAGGCGGCGCCCGCCGTCAGATACGTGTCGAGCCCCGGCAGCCCGTCCAGCCGCTTGCGCAGCACGTCCCGGTCGGCGGCACGGTCGATCGCCCGGTGGAAGGTCCACGGGCAGCCGTCCAGTTCGGCGACCACCCGCTCGACAGCCCCCAGGTCCACCCCGCCCTCCTCGTCCAGGAACCCCAGTACGAACTCCTCGGCGCCGGCCGCCCGCATCTCGCCCGCGACCTCCGCCAGCCTGGCCAGCCCCCGGGCACCCCCCGCGCCGAACCCGTCCGCGAGCCGCAGCATCACGCGCAGCGGAATGTCCACGGCGGCACGGATCCCGGCGACGGTACGGGTCGGCGGGGTGAGCCCGTCGGCCGCGATGTCGGTGACCAGCTCGAGGCGGTCCGCGCCTCCGGCCTGAGCGGCGACCGCGTCCTCGACGTCGAGGGCGATCACCTCCAGGACTGCACGCATGCTCATAGGAGCCCTTCCCTCGGTTTCCCCTGAAGCGGACAGGTCTAGTCCAATATCAGGGTACGCCGGTCGGGGGACCCACGGCCGGGAACCGGTCACCCGGAGCACGTCCGGCACCCCGCCCGCCACCACGCCAGTGTCGCTCGGCGGCCCCGCGAGCGGAGCGGCCCGGGCGCGGTGGGGACAATGGCCGTATGGCCGATCTCGACGCCCTGCGCTCCCGCTGGACCCGCGCTCTCGAAGGTGCCCGTGGTCCCGGCGGCGGCCCCGACCCCGTGCCGTACGCCGACAATCTGCTCGCCCGCTGGCAGGAACCGCAGCGGCACTACCACACGCTCACGCACCTGACCGCGGTCCTCGATCACATCGATGTACTGGATGAATACGCCGCCGACCCGGACGTGGTGCGGCTGGCCGCCTGGTTTCACGATGCCGTCTACCTGCCCGAGCGCTCCGAGAACGAGGAGCGGTCCGCTCGTCTGGCCGAGCGCGCGCTCCCCGAGGCCGGGGTCGCCGACGCGAAGACCGCCGAGGTCGCACGGCTGGTCCGGCTCACCGTCACCCACGATCCGGCCGACGACGACCGCGACGGCCGGGTCCTGTGCGACGCCGACCTGGCGATCCTGGCCGCCTCCCCGTCGGCGTACGCCGCCTACGCGGCCGGCGTCCGCGAGGAGTACCACTTCGTCCCGAGCGACGCCTTCCGCGAGGGCCGAGCCGCCGTCCTGCGGCAGCTCCTCGCCCTGCCCCGGCTGTTCCGCACCCCGTACGGGGCGAAGCACTGGGAGGCGACCGCCCGCTACAACGTCACCTCGGAGCTGGAAATGCTGTCGCTCTGAGGCCCCGCCGCGCCTACCCTGCGCCGTATGCGTATATGGGGCGGGGAGCAGGTGGAGCAGGCCGTCGCGGGTGCCGTGGCACTGCTGCGGACGGCGACGGACCGGGACTGGGACGGGGTGAGGGCCGGGCGGCTGGAGTGGAGCTGCCGGCGGACGGCCGAGCACATCGCGGGCGATCTCATCGCGTACGCCGGGCAGTTGGCCGGGCGGGCGCAGAGCGCCTACGTGCCCTTCGAGATCACCCTCGACGAGGGCACCAAGAACGCGGACGTCCTGGACGTGATCGAGACGACCGGCGCCCTGCTCGCCGCCGCCGTCCGCACCACCCCGCCCGAGGTCCGTGCCTTCCACCCGTACCCCTTCCGCAGCGCGAACCGCGAGGGATTCGCCGCGATGGGCGTCGCCGAGGTACTGCTGCACACGCATGACATCGCGACCGGCCTGCACCTGGCCTACGAGCCGCCCGCCGAGCTGTGCGAGGACGTGCTGACCCGGCTCTTCCCGCACGTCCGACCGGGCTCCGCGCCCTGGCCGACGCTGCTGTGGGCCACCGGCCGCGGCGACCTCCCCGGTCGGCCGCCGGTCACCGAGTGGCGCTGGCGCAACCCGCCGGCCATACCCGCCGACCGGCTCACCCTGGCGGGTGTCACCCCCGCCGCCGCCCGCGATCTGAGCGACGGCGGTGACGGCGGGTTCCCGTGGGTCGAGGGCGGGCCCTACGAGGGCACGCAGGGTGCCGCCGGGGCAACCGTGAAGGCGTACGAGGGCGGGGTGTACCGGCCCGAGTGGGGGATGTTCGTGCTGGTGCGGCAGGAGGACGGGCGCGCGGTCGGCGGGATGGGCTTCCACGGTGTGCCCGACGAGGAGGGGCGCGCGGAGGTCGGTTACGACCTCGCCGTGTCCGCCCGCGGCCACGGCTACGCGACCGAGGCCCTGCGCGCGCTGTCGGGCTGGGCGCTGGCCCGGGACGACGTACGGCTGCTGGTCGCGACCGTGGACCGCGCCAACCTTCCCTCCCAACGCGTCGTCACCCGCGCCGGTTTCGTCGCCGTGCGGGAGGGCGAGGAGGAGATCTTCTACGAACTCCGGCCCTGAACACGGCGCTTGGGGCGGCGCAGCCCCGCCGCGTACAGCAGCCGCACCACCTCGCGGCTGCTGACCTCGACCGCGCCGGCCGCCACCGCGTCGGCGTACCGGTGGGAGGGCAGGTCGTAGTGGTCCCGCTCGAAGGCCCGGCGGGGCACGCCCAACCCCTCGGCGAAGGTATGGAGTTCGTCGTACGAGACATCGCTGACCAGGTGGGACCACATGCGGCCGTGACCCGGCCAGGACGGCGGGTCGATGTAGAGGGTCACGGTGCGACCGCCGGGCGCGGCGCCGTCACGACGTCGTGCTCCGGCCGGTGGCCTCCGCCAGCGCGCCCACCGGCGCCACCTTCACGCCCGCCTTGGAGCACACCCAGTGCGGGTCCGGCCCGAGTTCCGGCTCGACGTCCAGCGCGTGCGGGTCGCCGTAGCCGCACACCGGGCACAGCGGCCAGCGGCCGTACCGCTCCAGGAGCGCGTCCTGGACGTCCTGCGCGACCAGGCCCGCCACGTACTGCGCGCCTTCCGGCCACTGCTCCACCCACCAGCGGCGCTGGGCGACGGAGTCCTCCACGAGCGAGACCACGTCCGCGTCGGCGACCTCGCCGGCGACCAGATCGGCGAGCACCAGGGCGCGGGCGGCGTGCAGGGCCTGCTCCAGGGGGCTGATGGGTTCCATGCCCCCCATTGTCACCCGGAAGTCACGGACCGCACGCCGGTGACGGATCACGCACCGGCGGGTTCCGCGCCGCCGGGGGCCCGCTCTCTCCATCTCCCGTGCAGCGCTGGGCCGTTCACAGAAGCCCGGGCCGGAGCCGCCGGGGCTGTAAAGAGTTCCTTGACACACTCCGGGATGTAAAGGCACCCTTTACGTGTGACCGATTCCCTCCCCCTCGCTTCCCTGAGTGCCCGGCTCGCCGAGCACGCCGCGGCCCTGGCCTCGGCGGTGGGCAGCCCGTTGGCCCCACCGGCCTACCTCGACCTGATCCGACGCGCCCAGGACGTCGACGTCTTGGCGGAACAGGTGCTCAAGCTCTGCGTGCAGCAGTGCCGGGACGCGGGCCACACCTGGCAGGAGGTCGGGGACCTGCTCGGAGTCACCCGCCAGGCCGCCTTCCAGCGGTTCGGCAAGCCCATCGACCCCCGAACGGGAGAACCCATGGACAAGACAGTGCGCATGACCGACGCCCCGGAGCGCGCCCTCGAGATCGTCACGGCCGTCCTCGAAGGCCGCATGGACGACGCCAGGCCGTCCTTCAACGCCGAGGTCCTCGCGGCCTTCACCGACAAGGTGCGGGGCGACGCGCTGGCCGGCGTCGCCGGACTCGTCGGCGCGTTCGAGGGCTTCGGCGAGGGCGAGCCGTTCGTCCGGCGCATCGGCGATCACACCGTGGTGGACATCCCGCTGCGCTACGAGGCCGGTGAGATGAAGGCCCGGGTCGCGTTCGACACGGACGAGAAGGTCGCCGGATTCTTCGTCCTCCCGCCCGAGACGCCGTGATCCGGCCGATCCGACACCCCCACAGAGAGTCCGTCCCGTGATTGCCTCCACCCTCAACGCCTCGGCGGTCCCCTGGGCCGCGATCGCGCCTCTGCTGGTCGCCGAGCTCGCTCTGCTCGTCTACTGCCTCGTCGACGTCGTGCGGCACCGGAGCACCCGTCACCTGCCCCGCTGGGCCTGGGTGCTGGTATGCCTGTTCGTGAACCCCCTGGGTCCGATCGCCTACCTGGTGGCGGGGCGGAGCGAGGACCGGTGAGCGGGGGGCCGGCCGTGGTGACCGCGGGCCTGGTGCGCGACTACGGACACGGCGCGGGGCTGCACGGTGTGGACCTGGAGGTGCCGCGCGGCGGTGTCTACGGTCTGGTGGGACCGAACGGCGCCGGGAAGACCACGCTTCTGTCCATCGTGGCCGGTCTGCGCCGCTTCGACGCGGGCGAGGTCCGGTTGTCGGTCGACGCGGGACGGATCGGGGTCTGCCCCGACACTCCCGAGTTCGAACCCTGGCTCACCGCGGCGGAGGTGGTGCGCCAGTCCCGTGGCCTGGCCGCTCGCGGGGGGCACCGGCGCCGTGGCGGCACGGCGCCCGACACCGGCGGGTCCCCCGCCGACCCGGTCGCGGCCGTACTCGCCGAGGTCGGCCTGACCGAGGCGGCCGGCCGGCGCACGGGCGGCTTCTCCCGTGGCATGAAGCAACGGCTGGGCCTCGCCGTGGCGTTGGCGCTGGACCCCGAGCTGCTCATCCTCGACGAACCGTCCAGCGCGCTCGACCCGTCCGGGCGTGCGGAGGTGCTGTCCCTGGTCGCCGGGCTCGGCCGGACCCGCACCGTGATCTTCTCCAGCCATGTCCTGGCGGACGTCCAGCGGGTCGCCGACACGGTGGGCGTCCTCGACCGGGGCAGGCTCCTGTTCCAGGGGCCGGTACGCGAACTGATCGACCGTTTCCTCCAGCCGGCCTGGGAGGTGCGCCTGCGTGCGGGCGGCGAGCAGCGGCTGGCCGAACTGCTGCGGCAACAGGAATGGGTCACCTCGGTGGTGGTGGACTCCGACGGGTCCGTGCGTGTCGAAGCCTCGAGCACGGAGGTCGGTGAACGCCGGCTGCCGCAGGCGATCGCCGCGGCGGACGCCGCTCTGATCAGCCTTCACCCGGTCGACGCCGACCTGGAGGCCGCGTTCCTGGCACTGACCGGCGGACGCCACGGACGGGACGGACAGCAGGTACAGCAGGAACAGCAGGAACAGCACGGACAGCGGGAAGCGGATCGGACGGGTGCGGCGTGAACGAGCTTTCGCTGTGGCGGGTGGAGTGGCTTCGGCTGCTGCGCACCAAGAGGCTGATCGCGCTGCTGGGTGTTTTCGTGCTCTTCGGGTTCACCGGGCCGCTGCTCGCCCGGTACTCCGGGCAGTTGCTCGACCACGCCGGCGGCTCGGCCCAGCGGGTGAAGATCGTCTTTCCACCCCCGGTCCCGGCGGACGGGGTCGCCCAGTACGTGAACAACGCGTTCGGGATAGGCCTCATCGTGGCGGTCGTCGTGGCGGCGTACGCGTGCTCGATCGACGCCAGGCCCGCGCTCGCGATCTTCTATCGGACTCGCGCCCGGCGCTTCGGCGATCTACTGGTGCCGAGGTTCGCGGCCAGCGCCGCCGGGGCCGTGGGCGGCTACCTGGCCGGGCTGCTCGCCGCCTGGTACGAGACGGCCGTCCTGCTGGGGAATCCCGGTACGGCGGCCTTGGGCTGGACCGCGCTCACCGGCTCGGTGTTCCTGGTGTTCGCCGCGGCGGTCACGGCGCTGGCCGCGACACTGGCCCGCAGCACGCTCGGCACCGTCGGGTACGCGCTGCTCGCGCTGTTCACGCTCCCGCTGCTCGGAGCGCTGCCGCGGGTGTCGCGCTGGCTCCCGACCGAGCTGACGAAGGCGCCGGACGCGTTCCTGCGGCACACGGCGGCCGACCACGCGCAGCGGGCCCTGGCCGTCGCCGTGGTGCTCGCGCTCGGCTGCGTGGCGGCAGCGATCCTGCGGGGCGCGCGCAAGGAGGTACGTTGACGCCTACGTTGACGCCCGCGCGGCCTTGACCACGTGACCGTACGAAAATACCTTTCACAGTGTGACCCAGGACGTGAAGGAAATTTTCGCAGGCGTGGGCGCCCCGGGCCTCACGCCCCCCGCACCCGCCGCCCTCGCGGCCAAGGTACGTACGCTCGCGCCCTCGATGACCCGCTCCATGCAGCGGGTCGCCGAGGCCGTCGCCGGCGACCCGGCCGGCTGCGCGGCCCTCACGGTCACCGGCCTCGCCGAGCTCACCGGCACCAGCGAGGCGACCGTCGTACGCACCGCCCGCCTGCTGGGCTATCCGGGTTACCGGGACCTGCGCCTGGCCCTCGCGGGCCTGGCCGCCCAGCAGCAGTCGGGGCGCGCGCCCGCCATCACGACCGACATCGCGGTGGACGACCCCATCGCCGACGTCGTCGCCAAACTCGCCTACGACGAGCAGCAGACCCTGGCCGACACCGCCGCCGGCCTCGACACCATCCAGCTCGGCGCGGCCGTCACCGCGCTGGCCGCCGCCCGCCGCACCGACGTCTACGGCATCGGCGCCTCCGGTCTGGTCGCCCAGGACCTCACGCAGAAGCTGCTGCGCATAGGTCTGGTGGCGCACGCGCACAGCGACCCGCACCTCGCCGTCACCAACGCGGTGCAGCTGCGCGCGGGGGACGTGGCGATCGCCATCACCCACTCGGGTTCGACCGGGGACGTGATCGAGCCGCTGCGGGTGGCCTTCGAGCGCGGCGCGACCACCGTGGCCATCACCGGCCGGCCCGCCGCGCCCGTCACGCAGTACGCCGACCACGTCCTGACCACCTCCACGGCCCGCGAGAGCGAGCTGCGCCCGGCGGCGATGTCCTCCCGGACCAGCCAACTGCTCGTGGTGGACTGCCTGTTCGTCGGGGTGGCACAGCGGACGTACGAGACGGCGGCGCCCGCGCTCGCGGCGTCCTACGAGGCGCTCGCCCACCGGCACAGCCCGCGGGGCGGGACCCACCGCTCGTAGCACTCGCAGCGCTCGCAGTACTCGTAGCCGAGAACCGAACAAGCCCGGATCCGCACGGTCAGCCGTACCGCCACGCACGAAGAGAGCCGCCCCCTCATGACCTCCACGCCCCACTACCGCGAGCTGCGCACCGAGTTGGATTCGCTGACGACCGAGGCGTTCCGCCCCGAGCTGGCGGAGATCGACCGGCTGCCGACGCTGGAGATCGCCCGGCTGATGAACGCCGAGGACAGCACCGTGCCCGCCGCCGTGACCGAGCGGCTGCCGCAGATCGCCGCCGCGATCGACGCGGTGGCCGAGCGGATGGCGCGCGGCGGCCGGCTGGTCTACGCCGGCGCGGGCACGGCCGGACGGCTGGGGGTCCTGGACGCCTCGGAGTGCCCGCCGACCTTCAACACGCGCCCCTCCCAGGTCGTCGGGCTGATCGCGGGTGGCCCGCCGGCCATGGTGACCTCGGTCGAGGGCGCGGAGGACTCGAAGGAGCTGGCGGCCGAAGCGCTCGACGCCCTCGGGCTCACGCCGGACGACACGGTGGTGGGCGTCTCCGCCTCCGGCCGCACCCCCTACGCCATCGGCGCGGTGGAGCACGCCCGCGCCCTGGGTGCCCTGACCATCGGCCTGTCCTGCAACGCGAACAGCGCGCTGGCGGCCGCCGCCGAGCACGGCATCGAGGTCGTCGTCGGCCCCGAGCTGCTGACCGGCTCCACCCGCCTGAAAGCCGGCACGGCGCAGAAACTGGTCCTCAACATGCTCTCGACGATCACGATGATCCGCCTGGGCAAGACCTACGGAAACCTGATGGTCGACGTACGGGCCTCCAACGACAAGCTCCGCGCCCGCTCCCGCCGTATCGTCGCCCTGGCCACGGGCGCGGCGGACGACGAGATCGAACGGGCCCTGACGGCCGCGGACGGCGAGGTGAAGACCGCCATCCTCACCCTCCTCGCCGACACCGACGCCCCCACGGCAACCCGCCTCCTGAAACAGTCCGACGGCCACCTGCGCACGGCACTGGAGCGGGCGGGGGACTGAGGCAGGCGGGCCCGGGACCGGTGGCAGGAGCGAGCGGGCAGGCCGGGGGCTCCCTTACCGGCCGGGGCGTCGCAGTGCTGTGACCGGGAAGGTTTGCCGGAAAGCTCGCGGCGTCCGGTGCGGTACATCGCAAGGCGGAGCAACGCCCGCGTACTGGACGTACTCGGGTGATGCGACAACGCGGCTGGGGGTCCCCCCTGCTCGAAGAGCTTGGGGGAGCCGTGCCGGGCGTCGCGAGCCGGTGAACCTCTCCGGTCGCAGCACTAGGCTGGAGGGCACCATGAACCACGCCCAGCTCACCGCCCTAGGACGGGCTCTGCGTCTGCTCGGCGAGCATGGCGAGGCGCTGTCCGCGGAGACGCCCGACGCCAGGCTGCACGAGATGAAGGCGGATCTCCGGCGGGCTCTCGACCTGCTGGACGAGACCGTCACGACGGCCGCGCCCGCCACCCGCTGCCCCGAGCATCCGAACGGGCCCGTCGATGAGAGCGCCCCCGATCTGTGCCTCCTGTGCGAGACCCGGCGCCGGGCCGCCCGCCGCTCCGAGGTCGACGGGGCGTACGCCTCGTACGCGCGCCACGCCGCCGAGCCCGCCGCCCCCGCCCCGTCCCGCTACGGCGTCCGCGAGGACCGGCCGCAGCCCCAGCAGCGATGGCTGCCGGAGCTGTGGAACGGGCGGGAGTGGCAGTTGTGCGGGTCCCCGCGCCGGGACCGGCGCGAGGCCGAGCTGTTCATCGCCGCCCAGCGCCGGGCACCGCGCGCCGCGCCCGCCTACCGGCTCGTGCACGAGTTCACCGACTACGAGGTGGTCCGGGTCTGGGGCCATCCCGCGCGGACCGACATCGAGCCCATGGGCAACCCGTAGGGCCTACGACACCTTCGCCCCGGTGGGCGCGGGCTCACCGGCCGCCGACGGCTCCCCCGGGGCCGCGCTGCGCGGGCGCGGGATGAAGGACGCGACCAGGAAGCCGAGCAGGGCGGCGCCGGCGCCGACGGCGAGGACCGTGCGGAAGCCGTTCTCGGAGGGCAGCTGGTAGGGGCCGAACGCGGTGGTCATATGGGCCAGGACCACGCCCGCCACCGCGCTGGCGACCGACGTGCCGATCGAGCGCATCAGGGTGTTGAGGCTGTTCGCCGCGCCCGTCTCGGACGCGGGGACGGCGCTCATGATGAGCGCGGGCATCGAGCCGTAGGTGAAGCCGATGCCGGCGCCGATCACGCAGGACGTCAGGACGAAGTGCCAGACCTGGCTCATCAGGACGATGTTGAGGCCGTAGCCGGCGGCGACGATCAGCGCGCCGATCATCAGCGTCACCTTGGGTCCCCTGGTCCGCGAGACGATCGCCGACACCGGGGCGACGGCCATCATCACCAGACCCGAGGGGGCCATGACCAGGCCGGAGGCCAGCAGCGACTTGCCGAGGCCGTAGCCGGTCTGCGCGGGCAGTTGCAGCAGCTGCGGGATGACCAGGGACATCGAGAACATCGCGAAGCCGATCGCCACCGAGGCGAGGTTGGTCACCAGCACCTGGCGGCGGGCCGTGGTGCGCAGGTCCACCAGGGGCGCCTCGACGCGCAGTTCGAACAGGCCCCAGGCGACCAGGACCACGACCGCCGCCGCGAACAGGCCCAGGGTCGTGCCGCTGCCCCAGCCCCAGTCGGCGCCCTTGGAGATCGCCAGCAGCAGGCAGACCAGGCCCACCGCCATACCGACCGCGCCGGGCAGGTCGAAGCGGCCGCCGGTGCGCACCGCCGACTCGGGCACGAAGCCCAGCACCAGCACCGCCGCCACGACGCCCAGGCCGGCCGAGACCCAGAACAGCATGTGCCAGTTGAGGTTCTCGGCGATCAGCGCGGCGGCGGGCAGCCCGAGGGCACCGCCGACGCCGAGCGAGGCGCTGATCATCGCGGTCGCCGAACCGAGCCGTTCGGCGGGCAGTTCGTCGCGCATGATGCTGATGCCGAGCGGGATGACACCGGAGGCGAGGCCCTGCAGGGCGCGGCCGACGATCATCGGCGTGAGGGAGTCGCTCAGCGCGGCCGTGACCGAGCCGACCACCAGCATGGCGAGGCTCAGCAGGAGCATGCGGCGCTTGCCGTACATGTCGCCGAGGCGGCCCATGACCGGGGTGGCCACGGCCGCGGCGAGCAGCGTGGCGGTGACGGCCCAGACGGTGTCCGACGCCGAGGCGTGCAGGAGCTTGGGCAGCTCGGGAATGATCGGGATCACGAGGGTCTGCATCAGCGAGACCACGATGCCGCCGAAGGCGAGTACGGCCACGACGGCGTTGGGCCGGGGCGCGGATTGCCCGGCCGTGGCGGGCCGGGCGAGTGCGTCGGACATGAAGGAAGGTCTCCGTCGGAGAGGGGGTGTACTTGACTCAGGCAACTTTAATTGGAATTGTTTGACTCAAGCAAGCGAAATCCCGCCGGGCGAGGACCCGGCAGGCGAAGACCCCCCGGACGAAGATCCGGCAGGCAGAGGGGCGGCGCCCGCCCTCCGGCAGCCACCGCCCCCACATCCGGGCCCGAGCCCCCGGGCCCGGCCCGGTTCAGCTCAGCAGCTCAGCAGCTCAGCTCAGCGTCTTCAGCGCCGCCGCGTCGTACGGCTTCAACTCCTCGAAGCGGCCGCCGAGGACCTTCGCCGCCCACTCGGGGTCCTGGAGCAGCGCGCGGCCCACGGCCACCAGGTCGAACTCGTCGCGCTCCAGCCGGTCCAGCAGGTTGTCGAGGCTGCCGACCTCCGCGCCCTCGCCCTGGAACGCCTTGATGAAGTCGCCGTCCAGACCCACCGAGCCGACGCTGATGACCTGCTTGCCCGTCAGCTTCTTCGTCCAGCCCGCGAGGTTGAGGTCCGAGCCCTCGAACTCCGGCAGCCAGTAGCGGCGCGTGGAGGCGTGGAAGACGTCCACTCCGGCCGCCGCCAGCGGCGACAGGATCGCCTCCAGCTCCTCGGGGGTCTCGGCCAGGCGGGCGTCGTAGGCCTCCTGCTTCCACTGCGAGTACCGGAAGAGGACCGGGAAGCCGGGCGAGACGGACTCCCGCACCGCCGCCACGATCTCGGCCGCGAACTTCGTACGGGCCACCGGATCGCCGCCGTAGGCGTCGGTACGGCGGTTGGTGCCCGTCCAGAGGAACTGGTCGAGCAGGTAGCCGTGGGCGCCGTGCAGCTCCACGCCGTCGAAGCCGATGCGCTCCGCGGCGGCGGCCGCCTCGGCGAACGCGCCGATGACGTCGTCCAGGTCCGTCCGCGTCATCGCCCTGCCGGTGACCTCGGACTCGCCGATGCGCAGCCCGGAGGGGCCCACCGCGGGCGCGTCCGGGAACGGCTGCTGGCCCGGCCGGCGCACCATGCCGATGTGCCACAGCTGCGGCACGATCGTGCCGCCCGCCACGTGCACGGCCTCGGCCACCTTGGCCCAGCCCGCGAGCTGCTCCTCGCCGTGGAAGCGGGGCACGCGGTCGCTCTGCCCGGCCGAGTCGTGCCCCACGTAGGTGCCCTCGGTGACGATCAGGCCGACGCCCGCGGCGGCGCGGCGGGCGTAGTACGTCAGCACGTCCTCGCCGGGGACGCCGCCCGGCGAGAACATCCGGGTCATCGGCGCCATCACGATCCGGTTGGGGACGGTGAGGCCGTTCAGCGTGAGGGGGCGGGAGAGGATCTCGGCCGCGCGGGACGCGGACCCGGAAGCGGACTCGGAGGCGGTGACGGTCACGTGGGGGGCTCCTCGGAATCGTGGTCGGTACCGGCCGGCGTGCACGCGCGTCAGCCGGGCACCGGCGTCAACTGCCCTGCCTGCCACGGCATTCCACCGAGCCACTCCTGTGACCCGGAACACGCCCGAGGGCGGCACCCCCTGTCTCCAGGGAGTGCCGCCCTCGGTACGTGAAGGACGGATCCGATCCTCGAGGGGATCAGAAGTCCATGTCACCGCCCGGCATGCCGCCGCCGGCCGGCGCGGCGGCCTTCTCCGGCTTGTCGGCGATGACGGCCTCGGTGGTGAGGAACAGCGCGGCGATGGAGGCGGCGTTCTGCAGCGCGGAACGGGTCACCTTCGCCGGGTCGATGATGCCCTCGGCGACCAGGTCGACGTACTCACCGGTCGCGGCGTTCAGGCCGTGGCCCGGGGTGAGGTTGCGGACCTTCTCCACCACGACGCCGCCCTCGAGGCCGGCGTTGACGGCGATCTGCTTGAGCGGGGCCTCCAGGGCGAGCTTCACGGCCTGCGCGCCGGTCGCCTCGTCACCCTCGAGCTCCAGCTTCTCGAAGACGTTGGTGGTCTGGAGCAGGGCCACGCCACCACCGGCGACGATGCCCTCCTCGACGGCCGCCTTGGCGTTGCGCACGGCGTCCTCGATGCGGTGCTTGCGCTCCTTGAGCTCCACCTCGGTGGCGGCACCGGCCTTGATGACCGCGACACCGCCGGCGAGCTTCGCCAGGCGCTCCTGGAGCTTCTCGCGGTCGTAGTCGGAGTCGCTGTTCTCGATCTCGGCGCGGATCTGGTTGACCCGGCCGTTGACCTGGTCGGAGGAGCCGGCACCGTCGACGATGGTGGTCTCGTCCTTGGTGATGACGACCTTGCGGGCGCGGCCCAGGAGGTCCAGGGTCGCGTTCTCCAGCTTGAGGCCGACCTCCTCGGAGATGACCTCGCCGCCCGTGAGGATGGCGATGTCGCCGAGCATGGCCTTGCGGCGGTCGCCGAAGCCCGGGGCCTTGACGGCGACGGACTTGAAGGTGCCGCGGATCTTGTTGACGACCAGGGTCGACAGGGCCTCGCCCTCGACGTCCTCGGCGATGATCAGCAGCGGCTTGCCCGACTGCATGACCTTCTCCAGGAGCGGGAGCAGGTCCTTGACCGAGGAGATCTTGGAGTTGGCGATGAGGATGTACGGGTCCTCGAGCGACGCCTCCATGCGCTCCATGTCGGTCGCGAAGTAGGCGGAGATGTAGCCCTTGTCGAAGCGCATGCCCTCGGTGAGCTCGAGCTCCAGACCGAAGGTCTGCGACTCCTCGACGGTGATGACGCCTTCCTTGCCGACCTTGTCCATGGCCTCGGCGATGAGCTCGCCGATCTGGGTGTCGGCGGCGGAGATGGAGGCGGTGGAGGCGATCTGCTCCTTGGTCTCGACCTCCTTGGCCTGGTCGAGCAGGGCGGCGGAGACGGCCTCGACGGCCTTCTCGATACCGCGCTTCAGGGCCATCGGGTTGGCACCGGCGGCGACGTTGCGCAGGCCTTCCTTGACGAGGGCCTGGGCGAGCACGGTCGCGGTGGTCGTACCGTCGCCGGCGACGTCGTCCGTCTTCTTGGCGACTTCCTTGACCAGCTCGGCGCCGATCTTCTCGTACGGGTCCTCGAGCTCGATCTCCTTGGCGATGGAGACACCGTCGTTGGTGATCGTGGGGGCACCCCACTTCTTCTCGAGGACGACGTTGCGGCCCTTGGGGCCGAGGGTCACCTTGACGGCGTCCGCGAGCTGGTTCATGCCGCGCTCGAGGCCTCGCCGCGCCTCCTCGTCGAACGCGATGATCTTGGCCATGTGAAGTGGTCCTCCCAGGACTGGGGGTGATTACTTCGGACCGCGCCCGCGCCCGCGACGGACGGCCCCCGACCGGTGGTTCCTTGCCCCACCCGGCCCGTGGCCTCACCGACCCGGTCCTTCGTTGTCACTCTCACCTTCAGAGTGCTAACGCCAATGATTAGCACTCGACCCCTTCGAGTGCAAGCGCCTTCGGGGGTCGGCGGGGCACTCGGCCGGGCGCGAACACGGGCGTACCGGGCCGTGCGGGCGCGCGGTGCGCGGACACGGGCGTGCCGACCGCCGGACGGGGAAGTGCGCCGACACAGCGAAGGGCCCGCACCCCGGCAGCGGAGGTGCGGGCCCTTCCGAAGAAGAACGTCGCTTGCGGTGGTCGCGCGATTCAGGCCGTGACACGGACCATGTCGGCCTGTGGACCCTTCTGGCCCTGCGAGATCTCGAACTCGACCCGCTGGCCCTCTTCCAGCGTGCGGTAGCCGTCCATCTGGATCGCGCTGTAGTGGACGAAGACGTCCGCACCACCGTCGACCGCGATGAAGCCGTACCCCTTCTCCGCGTTGAACCACTTGACGGTGCCCTGAGCCATGCCTAACTCCCCTATTACTGGCCCTTGCACAGATCCACACTTCGCGGACCCGGGTCAGACCTCACCCCCCGTGGATCGGGGGCGTGCGCCGGAACGCGTCGACCGCGGCTGAATGTATCTGTCCAACTGCCGTCTGCAACAGGTCAATCGGACGAGAAATCTGGACGTACGCGGTCCGGAATATAGGAAGAATTCACGCGAATTCAGGGCAAGTCGGGCCCCGCAAACAAGGCAAATGCCACAAAAGGCCCGCAGACTTTGGCTACTTCTTGCCGGGCTCGCGGCAGGAATCCATGGCCCCGGATTCGGAGTTGGAGGGCGCGTTCCCCAACTCTACCGCGCTCAACCACACAGAATTGCCCCCTCCGCTTCTCTCACGGAGGGGGCAATTCGATGAACTCTGCGTAATCGGGATTACCGAAGGTAATGATCAGCCGCCGGCGACCGCCGGGATGATCGAGACGCCCGCGCCGTCCGGGGTGGCCGTCTCGAGGCCCTGCTCGAACCGGACGTCGTCGTCGTTGACGTACACGTTGACGAAGCGGCGCAGCTTGCCCTGGTCGTCCAGGACCCGTGCCGAGATGCCCGTGTGGTTCTTCTCCAGGTCCGAGATGACCTCGGACAGGGTCGCGCCCTCGGCGTTCACCTCGGCCCGGCCGCCGGTGTAGGTGCGCAGGATGGTGGGGATGCGAACGGTCACGCTCATGCCAGGCCAGCCTCTCGGAAGGAGTCCAGGGTCGGACGGATCGTCGCGGTCAGGCCGGTGCCGGCCACCGCGTCCAGCGTCTTCAGCCCGTCGCCGGTGTTGAGGACGACGGTGGTCTTCGTCGGGTCGAGGACGCCGTCCTCGACCAGCTTCTTCGTCACGCCGACCGTCACACCGCCCGCGGTCTCGGCGAAGATGCCCTCGGTCCGCGCCAGCAGCTTGATGGCGTCGACGACCTGCTCGTCGGTCACGTCCTCCACCGCGCCACCGGTGCGGCGCGCGATGTCCAGGACGTACGGGCCGTCGGCCGGGTTGCCGATGGCCAGGGACTTGGCGATCGTGTTCGGCTTCTGCGGCCGCACGACCTCATGGCCGGCCTTGAAGGCGGTGGACACCGGCGAGCAGCCCTCGGCCTGGGCGCCGAAGATCTTGTACGGCTTGTCCTCGACCAGCCCCAGCTCGATCAGCTCCCGCAGGCCCTTGTCGACCTTGGTGAGCTGGGAGCCCGAGGCGATCGGGACGACGATCTGGTCCGGCAGCCGCCAGCCGAGCTGCTCGCAGATCTCGTACGCCAGCGTCTTGGAGCCCTCGGCGTAGTACGGCCGCAGGTTGACGTTGACGAAGCCCCAGCCCTCGCCGGCCGGATCGCCGATCAGCTCGGAGCAGAAACGGTTCACGTCGTCGTAGTTGCCCTCGATGCCGACGAGTTCGCCGCCGTAGATCGCGGCCATCACGACCTTGCCCTGCTCCAGGTCGTGCGGGATGAACACGCAGGAGCGCAGCCCGGCGCGGGCGGCCGCGGCGCCGACGGCGCCGGCCAGGTTGCCGGTCGAGGAGCAGGAGAGGGTGGTGAAGCCGAAGGCGCGGGCCGCCTCCAGTGCCTGGGCGACCACGCGGTCCTTGAAGGAGTGCGTGGGATTGCCGGAGTCGTCCTTCACGTACAGCCCGCCGGTCACCCCCAGTTCGCGGGCGAGGCGGTCGGCCCGGACGAGCTTGGTCCAGCCCGGGTTCAGGTTCGGCTTGCCGGCGACGTCCGCGGGGACGGGCAGCAGCGGCGCGTAGCGCCAGATGTTCGCGGGGCCCGCTTCGATCCTCTTGCGCAGCTCCTCGGTGTCGTAGGCCGAGAAGTCGTAGGCGATCTCCAGCGGGCCGAAACACTCCTCGCAGGCGAAGACCGGGCCGAGGGGGACGCGGTGACCGCACTCGCGGCAGCTCAGCGCCGCTGCGGGGCCGAGGTCCACGGTGGAGTCGGTGCTGCTTACAACGGTCTGCACAGCCATGTGAGGCGAGGCCCTTTCTCCTCATCTTCCTCACGACGCATCTCGCCGTGAGACGGATTTGGCACCTTCCCTAGCCGGGAGCCTCGCGAAGACGATCGGCTGTGCAGGCACAGCAGTCGATACGAGAACCGGCTGGAGGGTTGCCGGGGCTTCATCGGGCCGTGTCCCTCTGCCCCTCTGGATGAGCTGTATTCGGTTGTGACGCGGAGGTGACCCCCGGCATGGGATGGTCGTCCGCGTTGTTCAGACTGTAACGGAAGGCCAGGACGGCTGAGTCAGTCGTCCGAAGCGCGAGACAACAGTGAGGAGCCGCTGACCGTGCTGGAAGAAGTCGAGTGCTGGCTGGCCACCCGCTCCTGGTCCGTGGCCGACCGGCCGCTCCACCAGATTCTGGCGGCCAAGCAGCGCACCGGCCAGTCGGTCTCCGTGGTGCTGCCCGCGCTGAACGAGGAGGCGACGGTCGGCGACATCGTCGCGGTGATCCGCCGCGACCTCGTGGAGCGTGCGCCGCTCGTCGACGAGATCGTCGTCGTCGACTCGGGCTCCACCGACCGCACCTCCGAGGTGGCCGCCGCCGCGGGCGCCCGCGTGGTGCACCGCGACGAGATCCTGCCGCGCCTGCCGGCCGTGCCGGGCAAGGGCGAGGTTCTGTGGCGCTCCCTGCTCGTCACCCGCGGGGACGTCATCTGCTTCGTCGACGCCGATCTGCGGGAGTTCTCCTCCGACTTCGTCACCGGCATCGTGGGCCCGCTGCTCACCGAACGCGACGTCGACCTGGTCAAGGCGATGTACGACCGGCCCTTCACCGTGCCCGGCGGGCACACCTCCAAACCGGCCGCGGCCGGGCAGGCCGGGCAGGGCGGACGGGTCACCGAGCTGATGGCACGCCCGCTGCTCAACATGCACTGGCCGCAGCTGGCCGGCTTCGTGCAGCCGCTCGGCGGCGAGTACGCGGCCCGCCGCTCACTCCTCGAACAACTGCCCTTCCCGGTCGGCTACGGCGTCGAGCTGGGCATGCTGGTCGACGCGCTGCACCTGGTGGGTCTGGACGCCCTCGCCCAGGTCGACGTCGGCGTGCGCAGGCACCGGCACCAGGACGGACAGGCGCTCGGCCGGATGGCCGCCGCGATCTACCGCACCGCCCAGCTGCGCCTGGCCCGGGGCCACCTCGTGCGCCCCTGCCTCACCCAGTTCGTCCGCGGCGAGAACGGCTTCGAGCCGCGGACGTACGGCGTGGACACGGAGGAGCGTCCGCCGATGGCCGAGATCGCGGAGTACGCGGCCCGGCAGGTGGCGTGAAACACCGGTCCCGCCCGTCGTCCGCCGGCTACGAAGCGGAACCGTACGTTTGAGCGTTTCGGGGCCGGGCTAAGTTGAGGCGTATGGCTTCTACGCACGGTGCCGAGGTACTGGTCGCGTCCAATCGCGGCCCGGTTTCGTACGAGGTGCGCGAGAACGGCTCGCTCCACTCCCGGCGCGGAGGCGGGGGGCTGGTGTCCGGGCTCTCCGCGATCGGTCCGGAGGCGGGCGCGGTGTGGGTGTGCGCCGCGCTGAGCGACGCCGACCGGGAGGCGGCGGGCCGCTTCGAGGGCGGGCGCCGGCTGCCGTCGGAGGCGACCGGCGGGCAGCAGGTGCGGATGCTCGACATCGACGCGAAGGTCTTCTCCGACGCCTACAACGGCATCGCCAACTCGGTGCTGTGGTTCGTCCACCACATGCTGTACCAGACCCCGCTGGAGCCGGTCTTCGACGCGGAGTTCCGGCGCCGCTGGAAGTCCTACGAGGCCTACAACCTGGCCTTCGCCGAGGCGCTGGCGGAGGAGGCGGCCGAGGGGGCGGCCGTGGTGGTCCAGGACTACCACCTGACGCTCGTGCCGGGGATGCTGCGCGACTTCCGGTCCGATGTGCGCATCGGGCACTTCTCGCACACGCCGTGGGCGCCGGCGGACTACTTCCGGATCCTCCCCGACGACATCGCCGAGCAGGTGCTGCGCGGGATGCTGGGCGCGGACCGGCTGGGCTTCCTCACCCAGCGGTGGGCGGACGCGTTCGCCGGCTGCTGCGACGCGCTCGTCGGCGGGCTCGGGGGCACCCGGATCGGGGTGCACGGGCTGGGCGCGGACGCGGAGTTCCTGCGGGAGCGGTCGCACCGTGCCGACGTCGACGAGCGGATGGCGGCGCTGCGCGAGGAGGTCGGCACCGGATCGGACGGGAACCCGCGCCGGACGATCGTGCGGGTGGACCGGACCGAGCTGTCCAAGAACATCGTGCGGGGGCTGCACGCGTACCGGCAGCTGCTGGAGGACCGCCCCGAGTGGCGCGAGCGGGTGGTGCACGTGGCGTTCGCCTACCCCTCACGGCAGGACCTCGCGGTGTACCGGGAGTACACGGAGGAGGTGCGGCGGGTGGCCGAGGAGATCAACACCCGCTACGGGACGCCCGGCTGGACCCCGGTCCTGCTGCACGTGGAGGACGACTTCGCGCGCTCGCTCGCGGCGTACCGGATCGCCGACGTGGCGCTGGTCAACCCCATCCGGGACGGGATGAACCTGGTCGCCAAGGAGGTGCCGGTCGTCTCCGACTCGGGGTGTGCGCTGGTGCTGTCGCGGGAGGCGGGCGCGTACGCGGAGCTGGGGGAGGACGCGGTCGTCGTCAACCCGTACGACGTGGTCGGGACGTCCGGGGCGCTGCACCGGGCGCTGAGCATGCCGGAGCACGAGCGGGCGGAGCGGACGAAGCGGCTGGCCGCCGCCGCGACCGCGCTGCCGCCCGCTCGGTGGTTCCTGGACCAGCTGGAGGAACTGGGCGGCTGAGCGGCCGAGTGGCTAGGCGAGGCGGTCCGCCAGGTTCCTCAGCAGTGCCACCACCCCGGCCGGGCCGTCCACCACCAGGTCGGCCCTCTCCGACACCTCCGTGACCTCCGTGCTGCCGCTGCAGACCAGGACGCCCGGAATCCCGTCCGAGCGGAGTTTGTCGACCGCGGCGAAGGCCGGCAGGTCGCCCAGGTCGTCGCCCGCGTACAGGACCGACGTGGCGCCCAGGTCGCGGGCGCAGTCCAGGAGGGCGACGCCCTTGTCCATGCCCGGAGGGCGCAGTTCGAGGACCATACGGCCGGGCTCGACGATCAGCCCGTGTCGGCGGGCCAGGTCGGCGAGGGGCTCGCGCAGCGCCTCGAACGCGGCCTGCGGGTCGTCCGCACGGCGGGTGTGGACGGCGAGCGAGCGGCCCTTCTCCTCGATCCAGGTGCCGTGCCAGGCGCCGATCCGGTCGAGGAGGCCGGGCAGTTCGGCGCGGACCGCGGCGACACCGGGGTGCGGGGGCGGGGCGGTGACCGTGCCCGTGGCGGCGTCCCAGCGCTCGGCGCCGTAGTGGCCGAGGACGACCAGGTGTTCCAGGCCGGGTACGCCCGCGAAGCCGCCGTGGCGCACCGCGACGCCGGGCGGGCGGCCGGTGACCACCGCGACGGCGGCCACCTTCGGGGCGAGCGCGGAGAGCGCGGGCACGGCGTCCGGGTGGGCGCGGGCCTGGTCGGGGTCGGGGACGATCGGGGCGAGCGTCCCGTCGAAGTCGAGCGCGATCAGCGCGTGCTCCGGCCGGGCAAGGATCGCGGCGAGCCCGTCCCGGCCCGCCAAAGTGGCGGGCGTCGGGAGGGAGGAGACGGGGGCGGTCGAGTCGGTGGCGTGACTGTCCTGGCTTCCCATAGGGCGAACCTATCCCTCCACGGCCGCGGGCACTCCTCCGTTCCGGGCGGGTCTCAGCGCTCGGCGCGCCGGGCCTCGCGCACCCGGCGCAGCCGGTTCACCGTGACCGGGTCGTGGGCGAGGGCACGGGTGTCGTCGAGGAGGGCGTTGAGGAGCTGGTAGTAGCGGACGGGCGAGAGGCCCAGTTCCTCGCGTATCGCGCGCTCCTTCGCGCCGGGGCCGGTGAAGCCGCGGCGCTCCAGGGCGAGGATGTCCCGCTCCCTGCGGCCGAGCCCCTGCTCCTCGTCGTCGTCCATACAGGGCACCGTAGCCTCCACCACCGACAGCGGCCCTCGTCGGACCCGACTGTCACGGCTGGGCCGGTGCCGCCGCGCCGTTCCGACCGTACCGGCGTCACCATGTGGACACAATTGGTCTGCACCAAGTAAGTGGACTAGACCTCTCCCGGTCGACGGGTCCACACTGTTCCACGTGAAACACGTCATCGCCCTCGATGTGGGCGGCACCGGGATGAAGGCTGCCCTGGTCGCCGCCGACGGCTCGCTGCTGCACCGGGCCCGCCGGGCGACCGGCCGCGAGCGCGGACCGGACGCCGTCGTCGAGGGCATCCTCGACTTCGCCGCCGAGCTGCGGGCGCACGGCGTCCGGCACCTCGGGGAGGAGGCGGCCGCGGCCGGTGTCGCCGTCCCCGGCATCGTCGACGAGGCGCGGGGTGTCGCCGCCTACGCGGCCAACCTCGGCTGGCGTGACGTACCCCTGCGCGACCTGCTCGCCGAGCGGCTCGGCGCCCCCGTGGCCCTGGGCCACGACGTACGCACCGGCGGGCTGGCCGAAGGCCGGATCGGGGCGGGCAAGGGCGCCGACCGGTTCCTCTTCGTGCCGCTCGGCACCGGGATCGCGGGCGCCATCGGCATCGACGGCCGGGTGGAGGCGGGCGCGCACGGCTTCGCGGGCGAGATCGGCCATATCGTCGTACGCCCCGGCGGCCTGGCCTGTCCGTGCAGGCAGCACGGCTGTCTGGAGCGGTTCGCCTCCGCGTCGGCGATCAGCCAGGCGTGGGCCGAGGCGTGCGGGAACCCGGACGCGGACGCGGCGGACTGCGCCAAGGCCGTGGAGTCCGGGGACGCGCGGGCGCGGGCGGTCTGGCAGGAGGCGGTCGACGCGCTCGCCGACGGGCTGGTCACCGCGCTCACCCTGCTGGACCCGCGCACGCTGATCATCGGCGGCGGGCTCGCCGAGGCGGGCGAGACGCTGTTCGCGCCGCTGCGCGAGGCGGTCCGGCGGCGCGTCACCTTCCAGAAGCTGCCGTCGATCGTTCCCGCGGCCCTCGGGGACACCGCCGGATGCCTGGGCGCGGGGCTCCTGGCCTGGGACCTGCTCAACACTTCTACGACTTTCCGGAGGTAGCCACCTGATGGCCCCCAGCAAGGTTCTGACCGGAGCCCGGGTGGTGTTGCCCACCGGGATCGTGGACGGCGGCCGTGTGATCGTCGACGGCACGCGGATCGCCGACACCGCCCGGGAGGACGCCGAGATCCTCGACGTACGCGGGCACTGGCTGGTCCCCGGCTTCGTCGACATCCACAACCACGGCGGAGGCGGCGCCTCCTTCTCCGGCACGGCCGACGACGTGCTGACCGCCGTCCGCACCCACCGGAAGCACGGCACCACCACCCTGGTCGCCTCGACCGTCACCGACGACATGGGCCTCCTCGTCAAGCAGGCGGGGCTGCTGTCGGAACTCGCCGAGCAGGGCGAGATCGCGGGCGTCCACTTCGAGGGGCCGTTCATCTCGCCGTGCCGCAAGGGAGCACACTCCGAGGAGCTGCTGCGCGACCCGGACCCCGCCGAGGTGCGCAAGCTGATCGACGCCGCCCGCGGCCGGGCCAGGATGATGACCCTGGCCACCGAACTGCCCGGCGGCATCGACTCCGTACGGCTGCTCACGGAGCACGGCGTGATCGCGGCGATCGGGCACACGGACGCGACGTACGAGCAGACGGTGGAGGCGATCGACGCCGGAGCCACCGTCGCCACCCACCTGTTCAACGCGATGCCGCCGCTCGGCCACCGCGCCCCCGGCCCGATCGTGGCCCTGCTGGAGGACGAGCGGATCACGGTCGAGCTGATCAACGACGGCGTGCACCTGCACCCCGCCGCCCTGGAGATGGCGTTCCACCACGCGGGCGCCGGGCGGGTCGCGTTCATCACCGACGCCATGGACGCCGCCGGGATCGGCGACGGCCGCTACCTGCTGGGCCCGCTCCAGGTCGAGGTCGACGGCGGGGTGGCGCGGCTGGTGGAGGGCGGCTCGATCGCGGGCTCGACCCTGACCCTGGACCGGGCGTTCCGGCGGGCGGTCACGATCGACCGGCTGCCGGTCACGGACGTGGTCGCCGCGCTGTCCGCCAATCCGGCCCGGCTGCTCGGGATGGACGACCGGGTGGGTTCCCTGGAACCCGGCAAGGACGCCGATCTCGTCCTGCTCGACGAGGACTTCGCCCTGAACGGCGTGATGCGGCAGGGCGCATGGGTGGTTGAGCCCCAACTGGGCTGATCCGTCCGCCCGTCCGGCCGCGGTGGCCGGTCCGAGGGGTGGGCGGTGGGCCGGGTCTTTGGCATGATCGAGTCTTCGGAACTTCGCGGCGGACGCGCTTACTCGGGGGAGGTCGGCCCGGTGATCCTCACGGTCACGCTGAACACCGCTCTCGACATCACCTATCGGGTGCCGTCCCTGCGGCAGCACGCCTCCCACCGAGTGTCCGAGGTGACCGAGCGGCCCGGCGGCAAGGGCGTCAACGTGGGCCGCGTGCTGGCGGCCCTCGGTCACGAGGTGACGGTCACCGGCTTCGCGGGCGGGGCCACCGGGCACGAGGTACGCGACCTCCTCGCGTCCGAGGCACCGGGCGTGGTGGACGCGCTGGTCCCGGTGGCCGGCGCGACCCGGCGCACGATAGCCGTGGTGGACCAGCACACCGGCGACACCACCCAGCTCAACGAGCCCGGCCCGGTCATCACACCGGCCGAGTGGTCCGCCTTCCAGGACGTCTACGAGGACCTGCTCGGCTCGGTGTCGGCGGTGGCGCTGTGCGGCAGCCTGCCGCCGGGGCTGCCGGTGGGCGCGTACGCCGGTCTGGTGCGCACCGCGCGCGCCGCGAACGTGCCGGTGCTGCTGGACACCAGTGGCGAGGCGCTGCGCCGGGCCGTGGCCGCCCGTCCCGACATCGTCAAGCCGAACGCTGACGAACTGGCCGAACTCACCGGCTCCCACGAGCCGCTGCGCGCCACCCAGGACGCCCGCCGGCGCGGCGCCCGCGCGGTGGTCGCCTCCTTGGGCGCGGAGGGCCTGCTCGCGCACACCTCCGACGGCCTGTGGCGGGCCGCCCCGCCGTCCCGCGTCCGGGGCAACCCGACCGGCGCCGGTGACTCCGCGGTCGCGGGCCTGCTGGTGGGTCTGGTGGAGCAACTCCCCTGGCCGGACCGCCTGAGCCGCGCGGTCGCCCTGTCCACGGCGACGGTCCTGTCCCCGGTGGCCGGCGAGTTCGACCGCGCGGCCTACGAGGAACTGCTGGGGCGGGTGGCGGTGACGGGGGAAGCCACCGCGGCGTGAACGTCAGCCCGACGTGACCCAGCCCTTGACCAGCCACAACTGGTCAAGGTTCGCATCACACTGGTTACCCTGCTCGCACGAGATCCTGATGGTGTTCGTGCCCTTGTTGAGCTGGATCCAGTTGTAGGTCTTCGTCCAGCCCTTCTCGTAGTCGCCCTCGGCTGCGTTCGTCCAGTTTTTCAGGTTGATCGGCCTGTCGGACACGGTGCCGTTGACCGTCAGAGTGGCGGTGCCGTCCTTTCCCGGGACGCCGTAACCGATGAACACGGTGTACTTGCCGTCCTCGGGGATGCCGTCGACGGTCCAGGTGGCCGAGGCGCCGACGTTGTTGAAGTTCGCCACATAGACGCCGCCGGCCGCCTTGGCGCCCTTGATGTCCGAGGCTTTGGTGGCGCCGCCGTCCAGCGGCAGCGCCTCGGCGTCGGTCTTCGGCAACTCGCCGTCGCTCGCTGCGCTGCTGCTCGCCGACGGGCTCGGCTCGGTGCTCTGCGTGGCCGTCGGGGGCGTACCGCCGGCCTGGTTGTCGTCCTTCTTGCCCGAGTCGTCGCCGATCATCGCCACGCCGATGCCGATGACGACCGCGGCGACCACCGCGATGGCGCCGATCAGCAGGCCCTTGGTGTTCGGGCCGCGGCCACGGCCGCCACCACCCTGGGGCTGCTGCCGCGTCGAGGCGCCGCCGGGGAGGGTCTCGGGTGCGGCGTAATGGGCGCTCGGCTGGCCGTACGCGCCTTGCTGCTGCGGGACCTGGCCGTACTGCCGCTGACCGACCGCGCGGACACGGTTGACCGAGTTCGGGTAGCCGTATCCGCCCGAGGGCGGCTGGGCTCCGTTGGCCTGGCCGTCGGCGTACAGGTAGCCAAACGGGTCGTCGTCCTCGGGCGTGCTCGCGCCGCTGTTGCCGGGCGTCATCCCTTGGTACTCCTCAACAGGTGCGGGTGGTGCGGTACGTCGTGAGAAAGGCGAGCCTACCCGCTTCGTGGGACCCAAACGGGTGACTCATGCCGCACAGGGTGGCTGACCTGCGGATCATCCGGCGCGGCGATGCTGTTTGGGACGAGATCGTTTCTCGACGTACATCCGTTCGTCGGCTGATTTCAGCACTTCGTCCGCCGTCATGCCGCAGTGCGCCCACCCGATGCCGAAGCTCGCCCCGACCCGGACGGCCCGGCCCTCGGCGCGGATCGGCTGGATGATCTCGTTGCGCAGCCGTACGGCGAGGTCCTGAGCGTCGGCCCGGCCGAGGCCGTCGGCGAGGATCACGAACTCGTCGCCGCCGAGCCGGGCCACGGTGTCGCCGTCGCGCACGCCGTTGCTCAGCCGCCGGGCCACCTCGATGAGCACCGCGTCGCCCGCGTTGTGCCCGAACCGGTCGTTGATCGACTTGAAGCCGTCGAGGTCGCAGAAGAGGACCGCGAGGCCCTTGGCGCCGTCGTCGTGGTCGCCCTCGGGGGCGACGGTGTGGACATGGTGGTCGTAGGCGTCGTAGGCCCGGGCGCCCGGCCGGAAGTCGAAGCCGTGGTCGCCGACGTCGTAGCCGGGGTGGCCGTAGGCGGTGTCCTGCGACTCGGCGTCGCCCGCGTGCGCGGACTGGGGCCGCCGGCACAGCCGGGCGGACAGGCGGGCGCGCAGCTCGGCGGAGTTCGGCAGGCCGGTGAGGGAGTCGTGGGAGGCGCGGTGGGCGAGCTGGAGCTCGCGGCGCTTGCGCTCCTCTATGTCCTCGACGTGGGTGAGCAGGAAGCGGGGCCCGTCGGCGGCGTCCGCGACGACGGAGTTGCGCAGGGACACCCACACGTACGAGCCGTCGCGGCGGCCCAGGCGCAGCTCCGCTCGGCCGCCCTCGGCCGAGGTCCGCAGCAGGGTGCCTATGTCCTCGGGGTGGACGAGGTCGGAGAAGGAGTAGCGGCGCATGGCGGAGGCGGGGCGGCCCAGCAGGCGGCACAGGGCGTCGTTGGTGCGCAGGATCCGGCCGTGCTGGTCGCCGCCCATCTCGGCGATGGCCATGCCGGAGGGCGCGTACTCGAAGGCCTGGCGGAAACTCTCCTCGCTGGCGCGCAGGGCCTGCTGCTCGCGCTCCAGGCGTATGAGGGCGCGCTGCATGTTGGAGCGCAGCCGGGCGTTGCTGATCGCGATGGCCGCCTGGAAGGCGTACATCTGGAGGGCCTCACGGCCCCAGGCGCCGGGCCGACGGCCGTTGCGCGGGCGGTCCACGGAGATCACGCCGAGCAGCTCGCCGGAGGAGCCGCCGGACCCGCCGGGGACGTCCATGGGCGCAAAGAGCCGGTCGGCGGGGTGCCACTCGTCCTCGAAGCGCGGCGCGGGCCCGTCGGTGTACCACGTCGGGACGTCGTCGTCGTCGAGGACCCAGCCCTCGGTGTGGGGTATGAAGACCAGGCCGTCCCACTGCTCGCCCATGGCCAGCCGTCGGTCCCAGGACTCCCGCGAGCCGACGCGGCCGGTGATCAACGCCTCCGCGGCGGAGTTCCCGGCGAAGGCGGCGACCACGAGGTCACCGTCGGCACGCACGAGGTTGACGCAGGCCAGCTCGTAGCCGAGGCCCTGCACGACGCCGTCGGCGACGGTCTGCAGTGTGTCCGCCAGGCTCCTCGCGGTGTTCATGTCCGCCATGACCTGGTGCAGTTGCCGCAGGGACGCCAGGCGGACGTACGGCTCCGAGTCGGTCTCCATGCTCGCCCTCCCCCCGAGACCTCGCCAGCGAATCAAGGGTGCTGTTCGGCGTTCGTCTGCGCATTCTCCGCCACTGAATCACAGCGCGAAGCCCACTCGGTACACAGGGTCAACAATTCACAGCTCTTGTGACTCAAGTCACAGACGAACGTGAACAATTGAGTGCGGTTTCTGTCTTTTCCCTGTGCGTTTGGTGAACGCGGGCCGCGCGGCCGTGGGGACATGATGCACGACATACTCGTCCGCTGGTCCTAGGTCCGGCTTCGGGCGGAGGCCCGATGCGGCGACCGCGGACCGGTGGTTAGCGTTCCGTGTGTGTTGAAGACTTCCTCCGTACCGCCCTCCTCCCCCACCGCCTCTGCCGAGCTCCGGGCTCCGCTCGGGCAGGGGGGACCCCCGCCCGGGCATGCTGAGGGGGTGACCAACGAGGAGTTCCGTGCCGCGATGTCCAGGCTGGCCGCCGGTGTGGTCCTGGTGACCGCGCAGGAGCCATCGCTCGACCCGGACGACCCGCAGGCGCCGGCCGGCGAGGACGCGGGCATGACGGCGACGGCGTTCATGTCGGTGTCCCTGGACCCGCCGCTGGCCCTGGTCAGCCTGCGCGAGGGCTCCCGCATGGACGACCTGCTCGCCGAACAGCCCCTGTGGGCGGTCTCGGTCCTCACCGACAGCCAGCACACCGCCGCCGGCCGCTTCGCCATGAAGGGCCGGGTCAGCGACCGCCTGCTGTTCAGGGACCTCCCCCACACCCGCGGCGAGGTCTCCGGCGCCCCGCTGCTGACCGACGCCCTGGCCACCCTGGAGCTGCGCACCGAGCAGCGGGTGCCGGCGGGCGACCACACCCTGGTCATCGGCCGGGTCCTGACGGCCCGCCTGCCCGGCACGGGCGGCGAACCGCTGCTGTACTACCGCGGCCGCTACCGCCGGCTGGGCTGACGCCCCGCCCGCGTCCGGCGTCCCGCCGGCGCCGTACCCGGGGCTACCCCCAGTTCTTCCCGGAGCGCCCCCGCTTCGTCTCGGAGCGCTGCTTCTTCTCGCGCAGCCGCCGCTCGTTGATGCCGCGCGGGATCCGGGTGGGCCTGCGCGGCCTGGGCGGGGGCGCGGTCGCCTCGGCGAGGATCGCGGCGAGGCGCACGGCGGCGGCCTCGCGGTTGCGCCACTGGGAGCGGTGCTCGGAGGCGCGCACGCTGATGACGCCGTCGACGAGCCGGTCCGCGAGGCGCTCCAGCGCGCGCTGCTTCCACACCTCGGGCAGCGCCTCGGTGCCGGCGAGGTCGAAACGCAACTCCACCTGGGAGTCCGTGGTGTTGACGTGCTGACCGCCTGGCCCGGAGGACCGCGAGAAGCGCCAGGCCAGTTCGGCCTCGGGGAGCGCGACGGAGCCGCGGATGAGATGGGGACCGGACATGTCGTCCATGTTCCCCTTCCCCACCGCGTCACGTCATCCTGTTTTCGCCGCGGACGCGTTCGATCGGGGTGGGTAAAAAAGGTAAAGGGACGCGGAACCCGCAGGACCCTCCTCGGCGTTCCTATGGGTGGCGGTAGCTTCGTCCGCACACGCAACGAGGGAAGGGACTCCCAACAATGGCTGTAAGCCTGTCCAAGGGTGGCAACGTCTCGCTCACCAAGGAGGCTCCGGGCCTGACCGCCGTCACCGTGGGCCTCGGCTGGGACGTCCGCACCACCACCGGCACGGACTTCGACCTGGACGCGTCCGCGATCGCGGTCAACGCGCAGGGCAAGGTCTACTCGGACCAGCACTTCGTCTTCTTCAACAACAAGCAGACCCCGGACAACTCCATCGTCCACACCGGCGACAACGTCACCGGCGAGGGCGAGGGCGACGACGAGGCGATCAACGTCAACCTCGCCGGGCTCCCCGCCGACGTCGACAAGGTCGTCTTCCCGGTCTCCATCTACGACGCCGAGAACCGCGGCCAGAACTTCGGCCAGGTCCGCAACGCCTACATCCGCATCGTCAACCAGGCCGGCGGCACCGAGATCGCCCGCTACGACCTGTCGGAGGACGCGGCCACCGAGACGGCCATGGTCTTCGGCGAGCTGTACCGCAACGGCGCGGAGTGGAAGTTCCGCGCCGTCGGCCAGGGCTACGCCTCGGGCCTGGTCGGCATCGCCCAGGACTTCGGCGTCAACGTCTGACGGACGCGGTCCACCGCCCGCAGCCCCGGCCCGCGCAGGGCCGGAGCTGCGGGCGCTGCTTCCCACCGCTCCGGTCGGCCGTCCTCCGCGCCAGGGGGCACCCGGGGCGTGTGGCGCGCGGTACGTTGCCCGGGTGTTCCTCGAGCCCCTGACCCTCCCGCCGGACCGCGGCCTCCCGGGCGAGCTGCTGACCGAGCTCACCGCGCTCTACGCCTCCCAGCGCGACTTCCACGCCCTCAGCGGCGACTTCCCCGACCCGGACGACATCCGCCCGGAACAGGTGGCGACCGCGCTGGCGGACGAACTGGCCGCCCCGGACGCGGAGGTGCTGCTCGCCCGCAGCGAGGGACGGCTCGTCGGAATCGCGATCACGCTCGCCCACCATCCCGACCCGGCCGACCCGGACCCGTGGATCGGCCTGCTGATGATCGACGCGGGCGCACAACGGCACGGCTACGGGCGCCGGTTGGCGTCCCTCGTCGAGGACCGCTTCCGTGCCGCGGGCCGCACCGCCGTGCGCCTGGCCGTTCTCGGGAACAACCCCGGGGGCCTGGCGTTCTGGACCGCCCTCGGCTACCGGCACCTCGCCCACCGCCGGGACCGGCGCATGGGCCGCCCGTGCGTGGTGCTGCGCAAGCGGCTGGACTGAGGAAACGGGCCGGCCGGCGAAGGGACCGGCCGGCCGCGGTCAGGGACCCGTCGGCTTGCCGTCCCCGTACAGCCAGTCGGCCCAGATCCCGCCGAAGTCCGTGCCCGGGGCCTTCTTCTCCACGTAGGCGGTGAAGTCGGTGGTGTCCGCGTTGCCGTGGCGGTGGGCCGCGGCCCAGCCCCGGACGATGTCGTCGAAGGCGTGGTCACCGACCGCCTGGCGGATCTTGTGCAGAACCATCGCGCCGCGTTCGTAGACGGGGCGTTCGGAGATGTGCGCGGCGTCGACCGGCTTGGCGGGTGGAAAGGACCACACGGCCCTGTTCTGGGCGTCGTCGGCGAAGTAGTCGCCGCGTTGGAGCGCGTCGAAGGCCTGCTGCGCGGTCCGGCCGCCGTGATCCTCGTCCCACAGCCACCGCGCGTACGTCGCGAAGGCCTCGCTCAGCCACATGTCCCGCCAGCTCTTCGGGGTGACGGAGTCGCCGTACCACTGGTGGACGAGTTCGTGGACGAGGGTTCCGATGTCGGGGGCGCCGGGGAAGACGGGCCGGTTCTGGGTCTCCAGGGCGTAACCGGCGTCCTCGCGGCGGCCGACGATCGCGCCGGTGGACGAGAAGGGGTACGGGCCGAAGCGGCGCTCCGCCCACTCGACGACCTCGGGAATCCTGGCCGGCACGGCCCCGCTCTCCCGTACCTGGGACGGCTCCACGGCGACGTACACCGGCAGACCGCTCCTCGTGGTGGAGCGGGTGATCTCGAAGCGGCCGATCGCGACGGTGGCCAGATAGCTCGCCATCGGCTCGGCGCTGCGCCACCGGAACGTCGTACGCCCCCCGCTGGTCGTCTCGCTCCTCAACTCGCCGTTGGAGACCGCCCGCAGCCCTTCGGGCACGGTGACCGAGATGTCGTACGCGGCCTTGTCGGAGGGGTGGTGGTTTCCCGGGAACCACGCCATCGAGCCGACCGGCTCACCGAGGGCGAGAGCGCCGTCGGCGGTGGGCAGCCATCCCTCCCGCGCCCCGTCGGGGTCGACGACGACCTGTGGCCGCCCCGAGTAGCGCACCGTCGTGGTGAACGTCTTCCCCTTCAGCAGATCGTCGTGCGGGCGCACGGTGAGTTCCTGCCCGGCCCGGCTGAACCAGGCGGCCCTCCCCTCCACCGTGACGCTCCGGACGTCGAGCCCCACGAGATCGAGGTCGAAGGCGGACAGGTCCTTGGCGGCCCGGGCGGTGATCACCGCCGTACCCGTGAGGTGACGTCGGTCCGGGTCGTAGTCGAGGGTCAGGCCGTAGTGGCTGACGTCGTACCCGCCGTTGCCCGCCCTGGGGAAGTACGGATCGTGCACCCCGGCCCCGCCCGGGGTGCCCCGGACACCGCCGTCGCACCCGGTCAGCGTCAGCGCGAGCAGGGCGCAGCCGGCCGCGGCGGTCCGAACAAGCAGGGCAGATCGATACACGCGCGCGATCCTATGCGGGGCACATGACACCATCGCCTACGTGCTCGACATCGGCTACGCCCTCTCCAACCGCTTCCCCGACCCGCCGCAGACGGACTACCGCCGCGCGGACGTGCGGGCGCTGCGGCACGACCTGTTCTGCGGCGACGTCTACCTGGCCGACACCGAGTCGGACCGCGAACTGGCCACGGCCTGGGGCTGGGTGCCCGTGCTCGACTTCGCCTGGGCCCTGTGCGACATCGTCGAGCGGCTGGACCGGGACCCGGCCGGCTCCCGCGCCTCCCGTCCGCAGCGGGCGGAGCTGGACTTCACCGAGTCCACGGACCGCATGCTCTTCGAGCGCCGCTTCGGCTGGGTCGACATCGAGTCCGACTGGATGCCCGTCGAGGAGTCCCCGCTGACCTTCTCGCACTCGGCGCTGCGCCGCGAGGCCCGTGACTTCCTGCACGACCTCGTCGCCGATCTGTGCGACCTGCACGAGGACCTGGCGGAGAACCCGGCGATCTGGACCCTCCAGGCCCGCTACCCCCGCGTCTCCTGACCCCCTCTTGGCCGGAAGCCCCTTTCCAGCCCTTCAGCCCTTTCAGTCCCCTCACCCCTCCACCCTGATCCCCAGCTCCGCCGCCAGCACCGGTGCCAGGTCCAGGAGCTGACCGGTGCTGATCACCGCGCCGGCCAGCCGGTCCAGCCCGCGCGCGATCTCCAGGGACGCGGCGCCCCGCAGGTCCACGTCCGAGAGCGTCGCCGCGCTGAAGTCGACGCCCTTGACCACGCAGTCCACGAACTCCACCCGCTCAAGCCGGGCGCCCCCGAAGTCCGGCTCGACGAGGACGCAGCCCTCGAAGACGACGTCCCGCAGCCGGGCCCTGCGCAGGTTCAGGTAGTCGATCTTGCCGCCGCGGATCCACACGCGCTCCAGGACCGCACCATGGCACTGCACACCGCCGAGGCGGGCGTCGACCACCTCCACATCACGCAGGGTCGCGTCGGCGAGGTCGGTGCCGACACCCCGTATGCCGGTGAGGACCGAGTCCAGGAAGCGGGCGTGCCGCAACGACGCGTCGTCCAGCGCGCAGCCTCCGAGCGCGCAGTCCAGGAACCGGGCCCCCGCCCCGTCCTGCCCGGCGAAGTCCTCCTCCCGGAACTCCAGCCCGTCGTAGTCCCCGTCCGGCGCCAGTCCCTCGCCGCCGTACGCCTCCAGCGCCGGCAACCGCACCTCGGGCCGCCGCGCGCCCTTCACACCGGCCCTACCGCTCGCTCCGCTCACCATGCCCCCATGCTGCACCCCGCCACTGACAATCCCCCTCCCGACCGCGGGGCGCCCTGCACACACGAGGATGCGATACCTCCCGATTCATGGTCTTCTGGCCAGATGAGCGCCGCCCTTCCAGGCCAAACCCCCTCCCGGGACACCGACCGGCACCGCTGGTGGGCACTGGTCGTCATCGCGCTCGCGCAGCTGATGGTGGTCCTGGACGCGACGATCGTGAACATCGCGCTCCCCTCCGCTCAGCACGCCCTGCACATGTCCGACGGCAACCGGCAGTGGGTCATCACCGCCTACTCCCTCGGCTTCGGCGGGCTGCTCCTGCTGGGCGGGCGGATCGCCGATCTGGTGGGCCGCAAGCGCACGTTCGTCGTCGGGCTGGCCGGGTTCGCCGCCGCCTCCGCGTTCGGCGGCGCGGCCACCTCCTCGGGCATGCTCTACGGCGCCCGCGCCCTTCAGGGCGCCTTCGCCGCCGTCCTCGCCCCCTCCGCGCTCAGCCTGCTGACCACGACCTTCACCCACCCCAGGGAGCGCGGAAAGGCGTTCGGCATCTACGGCGCCCTGGCGGGCAGCGGCTCGGCGATCGGCTTCATCGTCGGCGGCGTGCTGACGGAGTTCCTGAACTGGCGCTGGTGCCTGTACGTCAACGTGCCCATCGCCGTCGTCGCGGTCCTCGGCGCCCTGGCCCTGCTGCGCGACAGGCCGGGCCGGGCGGGCGCCCGGCTGGACCTGCCCGGGGCGGCGCTGGGCTGCGGCGGCCTGGTCGCCGTCGTCTACGGGTTCAGCGAGGCCCAGCCGCGCGGCTGGACCGACCCGCTGGTGCTGAGCCTGTTCGCCCTCGGTGCGGCGCTGCTCCTGACGTTCGTGTGGTGGCAGAGCCGGGCGCCGGTGCCCCTGCTGCCGCTGCACGTCCTGCGGGACCGCGTCCGGGCGGGCTGCCTCCTGACCATGCTGCTGGCGGTGATCGGCATGTTCGGGCTGTACCTGTTCATGACGTACTACCTGCAGGAGATCCTCGGCTACTCGCCGCTGCGCACCGGTCTCGCCTTCCTGCCGCTGACCGCCGCGATCGTCACCGGTTCGACGCAGATCTCGGCCCGGCTGCTGCGGCACGTGGCGCCGCGCGTGCTCATGGTCCCCGGCATGCTCCTCGCCGCGGGCGGGCTGCTGCTCCTGACCCGGCTCACGGTCGACTCGCGCTACCCGAGCGAGGTGCTGCCCGCGTTGGTGCTGATGGGCCTCGGCATGGGCCTGACCTTCATGCCGGTGTTCGCCACCGCCACCGCGGGCGTCGCTCCGCAGGACTCGGGGGTGACCTCCGCGACCGTGAACACCTCGCAGCAGGTCGGCGGTTCCATCGGCACCGCCCTGCTCAACACGGTCGCCACGACCAGCGGCGCCGCCTACGTCACCGCCCATCTGCGCAGCCCGGCGGACCGGGTCCGGGTGGTGCCGGAGGGCATCGTCCACGGCTACACGGTCGCCCTCTGGTGGGCGGCCGCCGTCATGCTGGTGGCCGGTCTGATCGCGGGCCTGATGGTGACGGGCAGGGCCCCCAAGCACGGGGCCCCGACGGAGGCGCCCGTATCGGAACCAGTGGCATGAGGCACAGGGCCCGAGGGCCGGGCGCTAACGCCTCAGGGCGAACAGCGCCTTCCCCGGGTTCCACGGCTCTCCCCGGCCCCTGACCAGCGGATAGCAGCCCAGGCCGATCAGGACGGCGGCGAAGTGCCCCAGATCGGTGAAGGTGTGCCTGGTCACCAGCGACACGGCGTAGAAGGCGAGGACGGCGGCCAGGTACAGGTACCGCCAGGGCGGGGCGATCCGGTACATCAGCACCCCCATCACCCCGGCCAGGGCGTAACTCACACCGACGTCCAGAGTGTTGACGGCCGACTCGGGCACCATGTGCCGCTGGATCGCCCACAGCACGGCGCCCTCGCTGATCAGCGTCGCCAGCACGTGCGCGGTCACGCACACCAGCAGCCAGCGCAGGGTGCCCAGCCAGCGCTCGGCCTGGGCGTGGGAGATCGTGTAGAGGACCGCGTACGGCAGCCAGTGGCCGCTGTCGATCCACATGGCGCTGGAGAAGAGCACCCGCACCGGGTCGTTCGACAGCTCGCGCAGGTTCGTCGAGCGGTGGCGCAGGAAGTGCTCCTCGAACTGCGGCGACATGTGGTGCAGGGCGACGGTGGTCAGGAACAGGATCAGCAGCCAGACGTACGTCCCCGGAGCGCTGCGGACGTACGCCGTCGCCGCCCGGAGCCCACGCCGCATCCGCATGACCCAGCTCACACGCGCAAGTATGGTCGTCGGTGTGATCGAGGTGCCCGGCGCGCTGGCCGCTTCCCAGGAGAAATTCAACGGGGCGGCGGGCCGCGCGTTCGTCGCCGGTCTGCCCCGGCAGGTGGCCGGCTTCCTCGACCGGTGGCGGCTGCGGATCGACGGGCCGGCGATGCACGGCGTGTGCGCGCTGGTCCTCCCGGTCGTCCGCGCCGACCGCCTGCCCGCCGTCCTGAAGCTCCAACTCCCCGACGAGGAGAGTGCGGGAGAGGCGCCGGCGCTGCGCGTGTGGGACGGCGCGGGGGCCGTACGGCTGCTGGAACACGACGAGCCGACCGGCACGCTGCTGCTGGAACGGCTCGACTCCGCCCGCCCGCTGACACGCCTGCCGGACACCCGTGAGGCCGTCCTGGTGATCGCCGGCCTGCTGGCCCGCCTGACCTCCGTACCGGCCCCGGCGGGGATACGGCGGCTGGGTGACATCGCGGGTGACCTGCTGGAGCGGACTCCGCGCGCGTTGCGGCGACTGCCCGGCGGGGACGACCGCCGGCTGCTCGCGGACTGCGCCGCCGCCGTGCGCGAGGTCGCCGGCGAAAGCGGCGACCGGCTGCTGCACTGGGACCTGCACTACGACAACGTCCTCGGCGCCGACCGCGAGCCCTGGCTGGCCATCGATCCCAAGCCGCTCGCCGGGGACCCCGGCTTCGAGCTGCTCCCGGCGCTGTTCAACCGCTTCGAGCCCGCCGAGGTCGTCCCGCGCTTCGAGGCCATGACCGGGGCGCTGGGCCTCGACCGCGACCGGGCCCGCTCCTGGACGCTCGGCCGTGTGCTGCAGAACGCCCTGTGGGACCTGGAGGACGGCCGCCCCCTGTCCCCCGAACAGCTGTGGATCGGCCGCGCCCTGCGCCGGTGACACGCCGCCGGACCGCGCCCGCGCCGATGACACGCCGCCGGACGGCCCATCGGGCGTTCCAGCCGACTATCGGGCCATACCGTACAGAATATGACGAAACGCCATATCGCTCTGCTCCTGAGCGCCGCCGCGCTGGCCGGCTCGGGCATCGCCGCCGCCCCACCGGTCCTGGCGCCCAGGACGCACCTGGTGCATCCGGGCGAGTCGATCCAGCGGGCGGTGGACTCCGCGAAGCAGGGTGACACCGTGCTGGTGCTGCCCGGCGTCTACCACGAGAGCGTCAAGGTGACGACACCCCGTCTGACCCTGCGCGGCAGCCGCGGCACCGTCCTGGAACCGGGCGGCCGGAGCGACTGCGGCAAGCGGGGCAACGGCATCTGCGTGATGGGGACCAAGGCCAAGCGCCTGGAAGGTGTCACCGTCTCCCGTCTGACCCTGACCGGCTTCTCCCACACCGGCCTGATGGCCGTGGGCACCGACCGGCTGACCGTGCGGCAGGTGACCGCCGAGAAGAACGGGATGTGGGGCATCGCCGAGGAGCGGTCCGTTCGCAGCGAATACCGGAGCAACACCGCCCGGGGCAACGGCGACGCGGGACTCTTCCTGGCCAACACGGTCACCGCCGAGCAGGGCGCCGCCGACACCGGCGGAACGCTGATCGCCGGCAACCGGCTGGAGGGCAACCGGATCGGCGTCACCGTCCGCCGGCTGCGCAACCTCACCGTCGCGAGCAACGACGTCTCCGGCAACTGCGTGGGCGTGTTCGTCGTCGGCGACGAGAACAAGCCGCGGGCCGGCGCCCTGACCGTGCGCTACAATCGGGTCGCGGAGAACAACAGGTTCTGCCCGGCGACCGCCCGCCTGCCCTTCCTCCAGGGCTCGGGCATCGTCCTGACCGGCACCGAGCAGACCGACGTGTTCCGCAACCTCGTCGTCCGCAACTCGGGCAGGTCCCCCTTCTCCGGCGGCATCGTGCTGTTCAAGAGCTTCGTCGGCGCGGCCGGCGAGCGGAACCGGGTGAGCCGGAACGTGCTCGACGGCAACTCCCCGGCGGACCTGGTCAACCAGGAGAGCGCCGCGCACCACAACACCTTCGCAGAGAACTCCTGCCGGGTCTCCAAGCCCGCGGGACTGTGCTGAGGCCGTAGCCACTCGTGGAACCCACGGAACCGAGAAGGAAGGAAGGCGGCACATGACGACCGCTCAGTCCGCCCCACCGCCGTCCATGCGGCTCAGGGAACTCGCGTTCGGGGCGGCGTGCGCCGCCGCCCTCCGCGCGGCCGCCCGGCTCGGTGTGGCCGACGCGCTCGGGGACGCACCCATGGCCGTGGAGGACCTCGCGGCCGCCGTGAAGACCGAACCGAAGCCGCTGCGCCGGCTGCTGCGGGCGCTGACCTGCTACGGCGTCTTCACCGAGCAGCCCGACGGAACGTTCGCGCACACCGACATGTCCCGGCTGCTGCGCGAGGACGACCCGGGCAGCCTGCGCTACATCACCCTCTGGTGCACCGAGCCGTGGACCTGGGACGCCTGGCCGAAACTGGACGAGGCGGTGCGCACCGGCCGCAACGTGGTGGAGGACCTGTACGGCAAGGAGTTCTTCGTCCACCTCAACGAGGACGCCCCCGAGTCGGCGGACGTCTTCAACCGGGCCATGACGACCTCCAGCAAGCAGTCCGCTCGGGACGTCGCCGCGCTCCTCGACCTGTCCGGCGCCTCCTCGGTCGCCGACATCGGCGGCGGACAGGGGCACGTGGTGGCGAGCCTGCTGGAGAAGTATCCGCACATGCACGGCACCCTGCTGGACCTGCCGCGAGTGGTGGACAACGCCGACCCCCGGCTGCGCGCGGGCGGCTCGCTGGCGGACCGGGTGCGGATCGTGCCCGGCGACTGCCGCGAGGCCATCCCGGTCAGGGCCGACGTCTACATCATCAAGAACATCCTGGAGTGGGACGACGACTCCACCGCCCGCTGCCTGCGCAACGTCATCGAGGCGGGCGGGCCCGGGGCGCGGGTCGTGGTCATCGAGAACCTCGTCGACGACACCCCCTCGATGCGGTTCAGCACCGCCATGGACCTGCTCCTGCTGCTGAACGTCGGCGGCGCCAAGCACACCAGCGCCAGCATGGCCGACCGGCTGAAGGCGGCCGGCCTGGTCATCGACGACATCAGCCCGGTCAACGCCTATCTGCACGCCTTCGACTGCGCGGTGCCCGCCTGACCGGACCCCGCCGGCGGCGCCGCCGCGACCTCCTCGGACACCGGCCGCCGGGCCCGCGACAGTGCGGGCCCGGCGGCCGGTGGCCGTCCGTGAGGGACCGGACGGCGCGTCAGGTGGCTCGGTCCGGCGGCTCAGTCGCGCTCCCACAGGTAGAAGCGCTGGGCCATCGCGTCCTTGGGCGAGCGCCAGGTCTGCGGGTCGTAGGCGCTGACGTACGCCGACAGCCGCTCGCTGATGCCCCGGAACTCGGGGTGGTTCGCCACCTTGGCGATGGAGGGCCCCGGGTCCCGTTCCGCATCGATCAGGTGCATGTACACATCGCCGAACTGGTAGAGGCTGCGTCGGGTGACACCGACCAGGTGCGGCAACTCCCCCCGGTCGGACTCCTCGAAGATCCTGGCGATGTCCGGGGCCGAACCCGGGGCCATTCGGGCGACGATCAGTTCTTGGTACACGGTCCTCTCTCCGTCCGGCTCAGTCGGTGGTCAGGGCCGGCTCGGCCCGGTGCCCGGCGGCGGCCTTCTCGATCCTGTCGCGGATCAGGGCCATCTGGACCTTGGAGTTCTTGTTGATGTTGTCGGTCATCCAGTCGTCGTCGACCGGCGCTTCCGGCTTCATCGCGAAGTCCTGTGTCCAGATCATCCGCGTGCCCCGGGGGACCTCCTCGTACCTCCAGTGGATGTTCATGTGGTCGAAGGGGCCCGTCTCGACCCGGCGGGCCCTGACAGAGAGCGTGGCCCGGTCGGGCTCGCGCTCGGAGACCCAGCTCCACACGGTGCCGTTCTCGTCCGGGTGCATGGTCAGACGGAAGGTGCACCTGTCGCCGTCCTGGGAAAGGATCTCGGCGGAGGCGTACTCGCTGAAGAGCCGTGGCCAGTTCGCCACATCGTTGGTCATGTCCCAGACGAGATCCACCGGCGCGGCGATGGTGACCTCGTTCTGCGTGTGTCCGGCCATGTCTACGCTCCTGCCAGAAGGGTGCTGTTGACGAGGTCGAGGAACTTCCTGGGCGTCTTGCAGCGCTCCGCGTCGGCCGGCATCGGGATACCGTGCCGGTTCTCCAGTTCGCCCACGATGCCGAGCAGGCCGAGCGAGTCGATGCCGATCTCGTCGAATGCGGTCTCGGACCGGTCTGCCAGCTCCTGCGGGCTGACGGTGATCCCGGCGGCCTTCTTCATGAGTTCGGCCAGTTCCTCCACTGTGATTCGGTCACTCATGCGGTTCCTCTCCTTGTTGCTCCCGGTTGATCCTGGCTGCCTCGCTACGAGGCGTCGGCGGCGCCGTGCCGCAGCACCAGCGCCGAGTTCGAGCCCATGAGCCCCCGGCTGAGGACCAGCGCCGTGCGCACCTCGGCGGCACGGGCACGACCGGTCACCAGGTCGAGGTCATGGCAGATGTCGGAGATGTTCGGGGTGGGCGGGATCAGGCCGTGCTCCATCGCGAGGACCGCCGCCGCCGTGTCCAGCACCGGCGCGGCGCAGTACGCCCGGCCGGTGCCCGTCTTGGGTGCCGTGACCGGCACGCTCCGGCCGTGCGCGCCGAGCGCGTCGGCGATCGCCAGCGCCTCGGCCCGGTCCGCCTCGGGGACGCCGAGGGCGTCGGCGAAGACGACGTCGACCTCCTCGGGTGCGCACCCGGCCTCGGCCAACGCGCCGCGGATCGCCTCCGCCAGCCCCTCCCGGGACAGCTCCCAGCGGGAGGCGCCGGTGAAGGTCGCCGCGTGCCCGGCCAGGACGGCCCGTACGGGCACGCCCCGCTCCCGGGCCGCGTCGGCCGCCTCCACGGTGAGCATCGCGCCGCCCTCGGCCGGCACGAACCCGCAGGCGTCCTCGGTGAACGGGCGGTAGGCGCGCTTCGGATCGGCCACCGGGCTCAGCTCCCGGTAACCGAGCTGGCAGACCATCGAGTACGGGGCCAGCGGCGCCTCCGTCGAACCGGCCACGATCACGTCGGTGCCGCGCTTGACGGCACGGGCCGCGTGCGCCAGGGCGTCCAGGCCGCCCGCCTCGTCGGCGGCGACCACCGAGCAGGGGCCCTTGAAGCCGCGCCGGATGGAGACCTGGCCGGTGCTGGCCGCGTAGAACCAGGCGATGGACTGCCAGGGGCCGACATAGCGGCTGCCCTTGCTCCACAGCTTCTGCAGCTCCCGCTGGCCGAACTCGCCGCCGCCGGACCCGGCCGCGGTGACCACGCCCGCGGAGAACGGGGCCGCGTCGGTGTCGGCCTGCCCCAGCCGGGCGTCCTGGAGGGCGGCGTCGGCCGCAGCCATCGCGAAGTGCGTGAAACGGTCGGTCTGGACGAGATAGCGCTCCTCGACCGCCGCCGAGGGTTCGAAGGACCGCACCTCGCCGGCCACCTTCAGCGGCAGGTGCTCGCAGCCCTCACGGGTCACGCGGTCCAGGACGCTCACGCCCTCCTGGGTGGACTTCCAGAAGGTCTCGGTGTTCGTGCCGCCGGGCGCGACGACACCGATGCCGGTGACGGCGGCCCGCCGTTCGCGCGGTGCGCTCATCGTGTCCTCTCCCTCTGCCGGGTCAGGATCACCGCGGACTGGAAGCCGCCGAAGCCGCTGCCCACGGAGAGCACGCTGTTCAGCTTCCGCTCACGGGCGATACGCGGGACGTAGTCCAGGTCGCACTCGGGGTCGGGGGTCTCGTAGTTCGCGGTCGGCGGGACCATCTGGTGGGCCAGGGCCAGCACACAGGCCACCACCTCGATCGCCCCGATCGCCCCGAGCGAGTGGCCCACCATCGACTTGATGGAGCTCATGGGGGTGCCGTAGGCGTGGTGGCCCAGCGCCCGCTTCACCGCGGCCGTCTCGTGCCGGTCGTTCTGGCGGGTCCCGGAGCCGTGCGCGTTGACGTAGTCGATCGCGGAGCCGTCCAGTCGGGCGTGGTCCAGCGCGGTCTCTATCGCCCGCGCCATCTCCAGGCCCTCGCTGGTCAGTCCGGTCATGTGGTAGGCGTTGCCGAACGTGGCGTAGCCGCTGAGTTCGCAGTACACATGGGCGCCGCGGGCCCTGGCGTGCTCCAGCTCCTCCAGGACGAGCACCGCGCCGCCCTCGCCCATGACGAACCCGTCACGGTCGTTGTCGAAGGGGCGGGAGGCGTGGGCGGGGTCGTCGTTGTTCGACGACGTCGCTTTGATCGCGTCGAAGCACGCCATGGTGATCGGTGATATCGGCGAGTCCGACGCTCCGGCTATGCAGATGTCCGCCCTCCCCTCTTCCACGGTGTGCAGCGCGTAGCCGACCGCGTCGAGCCCGGAGGTGCAGCCGGTGGAGACGGTCTGCACCGGCCCGCGGGCCCCGAACCGCTCGGCCACCGTGGAGGCCAGCGTGCTCGGTGTGAAGGCCCGCTCCAGATGCGGCCGGGCCCGCTCGTGGTCCACGTCCCAGCGCTCGCCGCGGTGGCTGACCAGGACGTAGTCGTTCTCCAGCCGGGTGGTTCCGCCGACCGCGGTACCCAGCGAGACCCCGACCCGCCAGGGGTTCTCCCCGGCGAGGTCGAGTCCGGAGTCCGACACCGCCTCCTGGCCGGCGGCCAGGGCGAACTGTATGTAGCGGTCGCAGCGCGCGACCTGCTCCTCGTCCAGCCCCGAGGCCGCCGGGTCGAAGTCGCACTCGGCCGCGATCCGGGACCGCAGACCGGCCGGGTCGAAGAACGTGATGCCCCGCGTCGCGGTGCGCCCGTTCGCCAGCAGGTTCCAGAAAGCGGCGGCGCCGATACCGCCCGGCGCCACGATGCCTATGCCGGTGACCGCCACCCGCCTGGTCATGATCGGACCTCTGCCACGCCCGCGGCCGGCGCCTCCGCGCCGGCCGCCGCCGGCTCGGTGCCCTCCGTGTCGACGTGGCCGAGTTGCGGGCGCGGGGCGAGCGGCCCCAGGTGGAAGACGATCCGCGCCTCCACGTCGCCCACGTTGCGGAAGCGGTGGCGCATGTAGGCGGGGATCATCAGGCCCTGTTCCGGCCTGAGCGGGTGCGGCTCGCCGTCCAGGTCCACCTCGAGGTCGCCGCAGACGACGTACACGAACTCCTCGGAGTACGGGTGGTAGTGCTCCCCGATGCGGTCGCCGGGCTGCACGATGGCCACGCCCATGAAGCCGCTGGTGGAGCCGACCGTGGCCGGGGTGAGCATGGCGCGCAGATCGCCTCCGCGCTTCGTGTTGGGCTCGGTCTCGCCGAGCTCCACGATCCTGGGCCTGGGTTTGATCACGTCGTTCCTCCGGTGGTGTGGTACGTCGGCTTCGGAATGCGTCAGGCGTCCGGCGCGGACCGGCGGTCGGTGATGAGGTCCATACGGGCGAGGGTGAGCAGACTGGCCAGGTCGCCGTCCTTCTTGGCGGCACCCGCGTCGAGCAGGGCGGCCAGCTCCGACACCTTCGCGGCATCCGCCACGCCCAGCGCGGCGGCCGGGTCGGCCTCCAGCCCGCCGTGGATGTCGATCAGGCGGACGACGACGTCGTCCCGCTCGAAGACCGTGCTGCGCAGCACCGGGCTGCCCGGGTCCGCCGCGGCCCGCTCGTCCTGATGGGACAGCAGCTCCGCCAGCTTCATGCCCATGCCCTGCCGCGCCGGGTAGTACAGCGCGTGCCGCTCCGCCTCCGGACTCTCCTGGTCGGCCGTCACGTGGTGCACCGCGGGCAGCGCCGCCCGGGTGAAGAAAACCCGTGCGGACTCCTGGTCGTTGAGGTCGCGGTCCTGCTCCAGGTAGGGGTTGAGGTCCTCCTCGACCTTCCGGATCTGCGGCTGCTGGGCCACGTGCCGCAGCGCCGCGAGGAGGTCGCCGCGCACCTCGATCGCCCGCACGACCCGGTTGCCGTGCATGAACAGGGAGGTGCGGCACAGCCGGGTGGTGCCGTCCACGTTCGCCTCGGGCGGCTCGTAGTCGGCCAGGATCTGGGCCACCTTCCGCTCGCTGCCCGGCTTCACCGTGAAGGTCAGCGCGTGCCGGATCACACCGTCCCCGATCCGCGGCGAGGTCTGGAGCCGGCGCTCGGCGGAAGCCTCGCCGACCGCCGTGTGTCCGGTCTCACGGACGATGTGGAAGCGCAGCGACCGGGTGTCCCGGATGCAGCCGTGCATCGGCTGCACCATCCGCACGTGCTCCTCGCTGTTCACCCAGGCGAGGAACGGCGGGGCGCTCTCCCACTCGCTGGTGATCAGCCACTGGGAGGGGTTCTCGATGGACTGGCACAGCTGGTCGCTGACGTGCCCGGGGACGGACGCGACCTGCTTGCACATCTCCTCGTACGCCTCCAGGAACTGCTGCTGGGCGCCGTCGTAGACGTTCACCAGCAGGATGACCCGGAGCCGGGAGCCGTCGAAGACGGACTGGGAGACACGTTTCGCGGCCTGCTGCTCGGTCGGTTCTGAAACTCGCTCAGAGATGGCGGTCATCTGCGTACGTCTCCTTGGCGGTGCGTGGCGGGGCAGAGGAAACGCCGGCCGCGGGTGACGCGACGTCAGCGTGATCTCGATCCTGAGCCGGTCCCGATCGGTGCGCGACTCGTGTGCACCACGCGGGTGATCACACGGGTGATTGGTGCCGTGGGCGCACGCACGACGACCCCCGGCAGGGCATGGACACTCCGACGCGCCCCGCACCCGCACCCCCGCTCCTGGAGGCATCGATGCGCCGAGAAGCCGACCACCGGGTACCCGTCCTCATCGTCGGCGGCTCCCTGGTGGGCCTGTCCACCTCCCTGTTCCTGGGCCGCCACGGCGTACCGCACCTGCTGGTCGAGCGGCACTCCGGCACGTCCATTCACCCGCGTGGACGCGGCAACAACGTGCGGACGATGGAGCTGTTCCGGGTGGCCGGCGTCGAACCGGAGATCAAGACGGCAGCATCGCTGCTCGCGGACAACCACGGCATCCTCCAGACGCCCACCCTGGCCGGCGACGCGGGCGAGTGGCTGTTCAAGCACATCGACCCGGACGGCGGCCTCGCCAGGTTCAGCCCCACCACCTGGTGCCTGTGCAGCCAGAACGATCTGGAGCCCGAGCTGCTGAGGGGCGCCCGGAGGCTCGGGGGCGATCTGCGCTACTCCCACGAGATGGAGTCCTTCGAGCAAGATGGCGAGGGCGTGACCGCGGTGGTACGGGACCGGGGCACCGACGAGCGGTACACCGTCCGTGCCGACTACCTGGTCGCCGCCGACGGCCCGCGCAGCCCGGTCCGGCGCCGCCTCGGCATCGCGCACAGCGGGCCCGGCGACCTGTTCGCCAACGTCAGCGTCACCTTCCGCTCCAAGCTGCTCGCCGAGGTGGTGGGCGAACGCCCCTTCATCTGCTGCTACCTCACCGGCCCGGACGCCGACGGGGCCCTGCTGCCCGTCGACAACAAGGAGCACTGGGTCTTCCACGCGCCCTGGCACCCGGAGCGGGGCGAGACGCTGCAGGAGTTCACCGAGGACCGGCTCCAGCGGCACATCCGCCGCGCGATCGGGGCCCCCGACCTGGATGTGGAGATCACCGGCAAGGCGTCCTGGCGTGCCGCCGAACGGGTCGCCGACCGCTACTCGGCCGGACGGGTGTTCCTCGCCGGGGACTCCGCGCACGAGATGTCCCCCACCGGCGCCTTCGGCTCCAACACCGGCATCCAGGACGCGCACAACCTGGTCTGGAAGCTGGCCGCCGTGCTCGGCGGCTGGGCCGGCCCCGGCCTCCTGGAGACCTACGACACCGAGCGCCGCCCCGTCGCCACGGCGACCAGCGCCCGCGCCTCCGCCCGCTCCGTCGAGCACAGCCACCCCGGCTTCGCCCCGGCACCCGGCATCGGCGGCGGCAAGCGCGGCGGCATTCTCAACGTCGTCCTCGGTTACCGCTACCCGCGCGGCGCCGTCGTGGGCGCCGACCCGGACCAGGAGGTCGTGCCCGAGGCGATGCGCCTGACCGGCGAGCCGGGCAGCCGGGCGCCCCACCTGTGGCTGCGCCGCGGCGGCGAGCGGATCTCGACGCTCGACCTGTACGAGCGCTCCCTGGTGCTGCTGAGCGACGCCCAGTCGACGGCGGGCTGGCACACGGCGGCCCTGCGCCTCGCCGAGAGCGACGGCGTGCGCCTGGACTCGTACCGCGTCGGCGCCGAGCTGACGTACGACCCGCACGACGGCGCGGACGGGGCGGCACCCGACTGGGCGCGGGCCCACGGCACGACGCCCGACGGGGCCGTACTGGTCCGCCCGGACGGGTTCGTCGCCTGGCGGGCGGCAGCCGCCGCACCGGACCCCGAGGCGACGCTCCGTCAGGTCGTACGGACGCTGCTCAGAACAGCCTGACCTGCGAAAACGAACGGAGGCCACCCGCACCTCGCGGCGCGGGTGGCCTCCGTGTGTGGAGCCCCCTGTCGGATTCGAACCGACGACCTGCTGTTTACAAGACAGCCGCTCTGGACCAGCTGAGCTAAGGAGGCCTGTATGGGTGTGTCCGTGCAGTGTACCCAGGTCCCCGCAGCGGCCCGGCAGGAATTTCCGTGAAGTTCACCAGCCCCCAAGTACTGACAGACCAGGTGAACGCCAGGTACCGTCCTGTGCCAGTTCACCCGTGTGGACTACACCATCACCACAACGGATTCACCCGTAGTGGCAACCACCTTCCTACAACGGATCGTCCGGCACGTTCCTGCCGGTAGAAGGGGGCCCATTCACCATGGCCACTGTCCAGTTCGACAAGGCGACCCGGATCTACCCGGGTTCCGACAAGCCGGCCGTCGACGCGCTCGAGATCGACATCGAGGACGGTGAGTTCCTCGTCCTGGTCGGCCCGTCCGGTTGCGGCAAGTCCACCTCCCTGCGGATGCTCGCGGGCCTGGAGGACGTCAACGCCGGGGCCATCCGGATCGGTGACCGCGACGTCACCCACCTGCCGCCGAAGGACCGGGACATCGCCATGGTGTTCCAGAACTACGCGCTGTACCCGCACATGACGGTCGCCGACAACATGGGCTTCGCGCTCAAGATCGCCGGCGTCAACAAGGCGGAGATCCGGCAGAAGGTCGAGGAGGCCGCGAAGATCCTCGACCTGACCGAGTACCTCGACCGCAAGCCGAAGGCGCTCTCCGGCGGTCAGCGCCAGCGTGTCGCCATGGGCCGAGCGATCGTGCGCGAGCCGCAGGTGTTCCTCATGGACGAGCCGCTGTCCAACCTGGACGCCAAGCTCCGGGTGAGCACCCGTACGCAGATCGCCTCGCTCCAGCGCCGGCTCGGCATCACCACCGTCTACGTCACCCACGACCAGGTCGAGGCCATGACCATGGGCGACCGCGTGGCGGTGCTCAAGGACGGTCTGCTCCAGCAGGTCGACTCGCCGCGCAACATGTACGACAAGCCCGCGAACCTCTTCGTCGCCGGCTTCATCGGCTCGCCCGCCATGAACCTCGTCGAGGTGCCGATCACCGACGGCGGTGTGAAGTTCGGCAACAGCGTGGTGCCGGTCAACCGCGAGGCGCTCAAGGCCGCCTCGGACAAGGGCGACCGCACGGTGACGGTGGGCGTGCGCCCCGAGCACTTCGACGTGGTCGAGCTGGGCGGCGGCGCGGCGGCCTCGCTGTCGAAGGACACCGAGGACGCTCCGGCCGGCCTCGCCGTCTCCGTGAACGTGGTGGAGGAGACGGGCGCCGACGGGTACGTCTACGGCTCGGCCGAGGTCGGCGGCGAGCAGAGGGACCTCGTCGTCCGCGTCAGCAGCCGTTCCGTCCCGGAGAAGGGCTCCACGCTGCACGTCGTGCCGCGGCCGGGCGAGACCCACGTGTTCTCGACCTCCACCGGCGAGCGCCTGTCGGACTGACGCGTCCGCGGCTGACGCCTTACGGCTGAAACCTCGGGACACTCCCGGGGGATTCACCCAAGTTGACGAGAAGGGCCCCGCGACCTGGCCGCGGGGCCCTTCTCCATGCCTCCGAACCACCCTGGCACACCGGACATTTCGAGCGGTGTGCGTCAACACGTCACCCGGGAGAGAGCGTCTGACCACCCCCCGAAGAGGTGACTAAATGTCGCCAAATCATTACCGGGCGCTACCCTCACTCGCGTGAAGCACTCCACCAACCACCCCACGCGACGCGGCCCGGGCCCCGCCCGCCGGATCGGCCGCTCCCTCGCCCTCGTCCTGCCCGTCGTCCTGGTGCTCTCCGGAACCCTCGCGGTCACCCGGGTCAACTGGTCGGGGAGCACCTCGAACTCGGTGCTGACCGCGTCGGACGCCGTGGCCGTCGGCGCCCCGGCAAAGTCCCGCGCCCGCGCCCCGCAGGACGTGCTGCGTGACCAGTTGCTGACCGAGTTGCAGGACCGGAACCCGGGCTTGGTCCTCACCCACCTCCAGGAGGCGGTCAACGGCCGCCCGTCGCTGGCCGGCCACTGCGCCTCCATCGCCCGCTCCCTGGGCCGCGCGGCCGTCCGCATCTACGGCCCCACCCGCGCCCAGTCCTACGCCCGCCCGGTCTGCGACACCTCCTTCGCCTCCGGCATCCAGTCCACCCACAACTGACACGCCGCGGCCCCCTGGCCGATTGAGCGAGTCCTTCGTGTCCAGGGCGGGGCACTTCGCGGGGGCCCGCCCTGGACACGACCGGGCAAGCCCACGGCGCGGCCTGTGGCAGCCCCGGGGCCAGGGCGAGGCCGCCCCGCGGAAACCGGGCAACCCACGCGGCCCGAGGGGGCCCAAGCCACGGCACAGCACGGCAGCGCGGGGCCGAGCCCACGTCTCGGCCCGACAACTCAGCGGGGCAGCCCCGAGCCTGGACACGGGCACTCGTGACGCGCGCCCCGAACGCCAAGTCCACCGGCCGACGGGCTTGGCGCCCCCACACACCTGGGCCCGCCGGGCCGACCCGCCCCCGCCGAACCGGGCCCCACGGCTCCGCGCCGCGAACCCCGCAGAGAGCCCGTCTCTTCCACTGGCGCACCGCCCGCCTCACCCTCCCCCCGACGGCGGCTCGCGCCCTGCCGTGCCAGTCCACCGCGCTGAACCGGCCCACACTGCCTCGCACGGCTGTCGAGCCAACCGCGCCGGACGCCTACGGCACGTACGGTGATCGCCCCTACCGGCCGCCCCTCTGCCGACCGGCCCGCCCCCACGGCAAGGCCCGACCGTACGTTCCTGCCCGAAGGGCACCGCACCCGCCCGTCCGTAGGGCCGGCCTCGCGCCCCCACCCGAAGGGCCCGATCCGGGTCGGAAGTCGGTTATCAGTCGGCAGGGAATTCCTTGGCGGCGGACGGGGCCCGAAGCGTGGGTCGTACAGTGCGGGCATGACCCATCCGAATGCGGCGTCCCGCCCCACTCAAGCCGTCGTCCTGGCCGGAGGCCAGGGCTCCCGGCTGCGGCCCTACACCGACGACCGGCCCAAGCCGATGGTCGAGATCCCCGGCACGGGCACCCCGATCATCGGCCACCAGCTCGCCTGGCTGGCCGAGGAGGGTGTGACGGACGTGGTGGTGTCCTGCGGCCACCTCGCCGAGGTGCTCCAGGACTGGCTGAAGTCGGCGGACCTGCCGGTCCGTGTCTGCACGGTCGTGGAGCCGGAGCCCCTCGGCCGTGGCGGCGGCCTGAAGTTCGCCGCCGCCCAGCTGCCCCACCCGGACCAGCCCTGGTACGCCACCAACGGCGACATCTGGACCCGGTTCTCGCTGCGCGACATGGCCGACTTCCACACCGAGCGCGACGCGGTGGCCACCCTCGCGCTGGCCCGCCCGCGGATTCCGTGGGGCGCCGTGCGGACGGACGGCTTCGGCCACATCACGGACTTCATCGAGGCCCCGCCCTCGACCTTCGAGATCAACGCGGGCGTCTACGTGTTCTCGCCCGAGTTCGCCACCCTCCTCCCGGAGCGCGGCGACCACGAGCGCACCACCTTCCCGCACCTGGCCCGTGAGCGAAGGCTCGCCGGCTTCCCCATCCCCCAGGGCGCCTACTGGCGCGCCATCGACACCGCGAAGGACCTCACGGAGGCCGCGAAGGAGCTGGCGGCGCTGGGGAGGTGAACCCGCAGCGCCGCACCCGTACGGCGAACCGGAGGGCGGGCTACCCCAGCAGTCCGCCCACCAGCCCCGGCTGACCCGAGGACGAGCCGCCGCCGTTGGAGCCGCCGCCACTGGAGCTGGGCCCCCCGGAGCCACCGCCCGATCCTGTGCTGCCACCGGTCTCGGTACCGCCGGAGGTCGGCCCCGAACTGGTGCTGGGTGCCTGCTGCGCCGGGACGGAGTGACGCGGCGGGGTCTGGCCGGTGCCCTGGGTCTCGCTGGGCACGCCGCCGGTCGCGGTACCGCTCTCGCGGGTCGCGCCCGGCGTGCTCGCGGGGCCGCGGGACGGGCCGGCCGAGGAACCGTGCCGGGCGGTCGACGAGGTCGACGCCGACGGCGACTTCTGCTGTCGCTCGCCCGTCTCCTTCGGCAGCGGCGAGCCGGGCAGCTCGTTGCGCGGGGCCTCGTCGGGTCCGGGCACGACCACCCGGTCGGCGTCGCGGACGGCTCCACCGAGCAGCGAGCCGACGAGCAGTGTCAGACCGGTGACGACCACCGTGACCAGGGCGCCGCGACGCAGCACGAACCGGCGCAGCTCCCAGATGTCGGAGCGCGGTCCGAGCCGTCGCCAGGCGGAGGCGGCGAGGCGGCCGTCCACGGAGTACACGGGTGCGCCGGCGATGACCAGCGGGGACCAGGCGGCGAGGTAGATGATGTCCGGCGCGTCGTAGACGGGCACCGTCTTCCAGCTCACCGTCACGATCAGCGCGGCCGACAGCAGCGCGCCGATCGCCGCGGCGACCCGCTGCCAGCAGCCCAGGACCGTGAGCATCCCCACGATGACCTGGAGGAAGGCGATGACGAGCCCGGAGCCGACGGGGTGCTGGAGCGCGAACTGGCGCAGCGGCTCGGCGACTTCCCAGGGGTGCAGGGTGTTGAGCCACTTGACCATGGAGCCGCGCTTGCCGCCGTCGAAGTAGAGCGGGTCGCACAGCTTGCCCATGCCGGCGTAGAGGGAGATGAACCCGAGGAAGATGCGCAGCGGGAGCAGCACGACGCCGAGGTTCATGCGCCGGCCCGGGTAGTACGCGTGCCGGGACGGGTCGTCGGCGTGGCGCCTGCCCTGCCGGTGCCCGCCCTGCTCGCCGTACGCGTCGTACGCACCGCGCTCGTCGTCCGCGAAGTCGGCGTCGTCGTACGGCGGTTGGCCGTACGACGGGGTGCCGTACCCGTTCTCGCCGTACCCGGCACCGCCGTGGGCGGACTCCTCGTAGGCGCTGCCCGCGGTCCGCATGTGCGGCAGCAGCCGGGTCCCACCGGGCCGGGGCGTGCGCTGGGCGCCGACGACGGGGGTCTCGACCGTCTGCGCGAGGTCGTAGGGGTCGTGGCCCGGCGCACCGCCGATACGCGGCATGACCTGCGTGGCCCCGGCGTCCGCGGACGGCTCCTCGGAGCACCACACGCTTCCGGTCCGCACGGCCTGGAGCAGCCGGTGGGCGCCGGTGTCGTCCGGGGCTGACCGGCCGCTCCAGACGACCGGGCGGCGGTGGGTCGCGGCCCCGGCCCGGCTCGCGGCGAAGGGCACGCGGCCGGTGTTCTCGGTGCCGCCGGGGTACCGGGCGATCCGCAGGGACTGGAAGCGCCTCGAGGTGGCGCCCAACTGCACGCGGAAACTGGCGTGGTTGACGATGACCTGCGCCGGATCGCTCGGCACCTTCACCATGCTCAGCGCGGGAGCGTCGTCGTATCCCGACGAGCGGTCCCCCGTGGGTGTGCGGGGTGTTCTGGTGTCCACACTCATCTAACCGAGTGACGACGAGTTAGGACACTGCCGTGACGCGTCGGATCTGTCCGGACCGCGTCAAGGTTGTACGGATCGCCCGGTTCCACCCGGGCGGGTGATCGTACGGACGACCGTTCGACCACCCGCGCGCGGCTCCGGACAACCGGTCAGGCGCGCCTGCGGGCCGCCTCGTAGAGCACGATCCCGGCCGCGACACCGGCGTTCAGCGACTCCGCGCCGCCCGGCATCGGGATCCGCACCCGCAGGTCGCAGGTCTCGCCGACCAGCCGGGACAGGCCCTTGCCCTCGCTGCCCACGACGATGACGACGGGCCCCTCCAGGGCCTCCAGGTCGCCGAGTTCCGCCTCGCCGTCCGCCGCGAGGCCGACCACCGTGATGCCCGCCTTCTGGTACGTCTCCAGGGCGCGGGTCAGGTTGGTGGCACGGGCCACCGGCGTACGGGCGGCCGTGCCGGCGGAGGTCTTCCAGGCACCCGCGGTCATACCGGCCGCGCGCCGCTCGGGGACGACCACGCCGTGCCCGCCGAAGGCGGAGACGGAGCGGACGACCGCGCCGAGGTTGCGCGGGTCGGTCACCCCGTCGAGGGCGACGATCAGCGGGTCCTCGCCCTCGTCGTAGGCGGCGTCGGCGAGGTCCTCGGGGTGCGCGTACTCGTACGGCGGCACCTGGAGGACCAGGCCCTGGTGGTTGAGCCCGTTCGTCATCCGGTCGAGCTCGGGGCGCGGGGCCTCCATGAGGTTGATCCCGCCGCGCTCGGCCGCGAGCTGGAGCGCCTCGCGGACCCGCTCGTCGTTGTCGATGAACTGCTGGACGTAGAGCGTGGTGGCGGGCACGCCCTCGCGCAGCGCCTCGACGACCGGGTTGCGGCCGACGACGAGCTCGGAGGACGACCTGCCCGAGCCGCGCCGCTGCTGCGGGCGGCCCTGGGCGCGGCGAGTCTTCGCATGGGCGGCGCGCTGCTTGGCGTGGCCCTTGCGCATCTCGGCGGGGGGCGTGGGCCCCTTGCCCTCGAGTCCCCGGCGCCGCTGGCCGCCGCTGCCGACCTGCGCGCCCTTCTTGCCGGACATGCGGCGGTTGTTCCCGGCCATGACCTACCTGTCTGTTGAAGCGTCGTACGTACGTCTATGCAGTGTGCCGCCCGGGAGGCCGGGCGGCACAATCGATCTTCCGCGCTCGCGGGCGGGCTCAGCGCGCGCCCAGGCTCCAGCGCGGTCCCTGCGGGCTGTCCTCGATCACCAGGCCCGACTGGTTCAGCTGGTCGCGGAGGGCGTCGGCGGTCGCCCAGTCCTTGCGGGCGCGGGCCGCCTCGCGCTGGTCGAGGACCATGCGGACCAGGGTGTCGACCACGCCGTGCAGGTCCTCGCCGCGCTGCTCGCCCCCTCCGGCCCAGTGCGGGTCCAGCGGGTCGAGGCCGAGGACGCCGAGCATGGCGCGCACCTCGGCGAGCCGGGCCACGGCGGCCTCCTTGTCGTCGGCGGCGAGCGCGCTGTTGCCCTGGCGGACGGTGGTGTGCACCACCGCGAGCGCCTGCGGCACGCCCAGGTCGTCGTCCATCGCCTCGGCGAACGCGGGCGGCACCTGCTCGGCCGGCTCGACCGGGCCCGCCTTCTCCACCACCCGCTGGACGAAGCCCTCGATCCGGGCGAACGCGGACTCGGCCTCGCGCAGCGCCTCCTCGCTGTACTCGATCATCGAGCGGTAGTGCGGGGTGCCCAGGTAGTACCGCAGCACGATGGGCCGCCACTGCTCGACCATCTCGGAGACCAGCACGCTGTTGCCCAGCGACTTGGACATCTTGTCGCCGGCCATGGTCACCCAGGCGTTGTGCACCCAGTACCGCGCGAATTCGTCGCCGTAGGCCTTGGCCTGGGCGATCTCGTTCTCGTGGTGCGGGAAGATCAGGTCCAGGCCGCCGCCGTGGATGTCGAAGGCGCTGCCGAGGTACTTGTGCGCCATCGCCGAGCACTCCAGGTGCCAGCCGGGACGGCCCGGCCCCCACGGGGTGTCCCAGGTCGGCTCGCCCGGCTTGGCCGCCTTCCACATGGCGAAGTCGCGCGGGTCGCGCTTGCCGGTCTCGCCCTCGCCGGAGGGCTGGAGCAGGTTGTCGAGCTCCTGCCGCGACAGCTCCAGGTAACCGGGGAAGGAGCGCACGTCGAAGTAGACGTTGCCCTCGGCGGCGTAGGCGTGACCGCGCTCGATGAGGCCCCGCATCATCTCGATCATCTCCGGCACATGGCCGGTTGCGCGGGGCTCGTAGGTGGGCGGCAGGCAGCCGAGCGCGGTGTAGCCGTCGTCGAACGCGCGCTCGTTGTCGTAGCCGATCGCCCACCACGGGCGGTGCTGCTCGTGCGCCTTGGCGATGATCTTGTCGTCGATGTCGGTGACGTTGCGGATGAACGTCACCTCGTAGCCGCGGTAGGCGAACCAGCGGCGCATGATGTCGAAGTTCAGCCCCGAGCGGATGTGCCCGATGTGCGGGGCCGCCTGCACGGTGGCGCCGCACAGGTAGATCGAGACACAACCCGGCTCGAGCGGGGTGAAGTCACGGATCTGCCGGGCGCTGGTGTCGTACAGGCGAATAGTCACCACACCAGGGTAGTGGGCCCCGGGCAGTACCTCGCTTGCCTCCCCGCCGCGTGCGCGCTGCTTTTCCGCACATGTTCCGCACATCCCCCGCGCGGCAGTGCCGCGGTCACAGGATCCCGACGACCTTCCGCGGCCTGATCCGTACGATCACGCGCTCGGCGTCCTGCACCGAGGAGGGGTTGAACTCGGCGTACTTCTTGCCGGTGTACTTCAGGGACAGCTCGTCGATGAGCTGCCGGCCGCCCACGGTGGTCAACTCGGCGGTGCCGCGGATCTCGGCGTACTCGTAGGGGGAATCGGGGTCCTGGACGACGACGCTCGCGCGGGCGTCGCGGTCGAGGTTCTTCTTCTTGCGGCGGTCGACGGTGGTGGAGACGAGGATGTCCTCGCCGTCCCGCTTCGCCCATACCGGGGACAGCTGCGGACTGCCGTCGGGCTGGATCGTGCCGAGGACGACGAAGACGGGACCGTCGAGCAGTGACTTGAGCCGGTCGGGCAGGGCGGCGGACATGGGGGACCTCCGTGAGCCTGGTCGGGCGTCGGGTGCCCGCGTCGGGGGCGAGGGGTACGCGGGTACCCTCGCACGCCGTCAGCCCGCTCGCACCACGAGCGCCGTGGCCACCGCCATCAGCCCCTCGCCGCGGCCGGGGAAGCCGAGCCCGTCGGTGGTCGCGCCGGAGACGGTGACCGGCGCTCCGGCCGCCTCGGACAGCACCTTCTGGGCCTCGTCCCGGCGCTTGCCGATCTTCGGCCGGGGGCCGACGACCTGCACCGCCACATTCCCGATCCGGAAGCCCGCCGCGCGTACGATCCGCGCAGCCTCCGCCAGCAGGGTGACCCCGGACGCGCCGGACCACTCGGGGCGCCCGGTGCCGAAGTGCTGCCCGAGGTCACCGAGGCCGGCGGCCGAGAACAGCGCGTTGCACGCGGCGTGCGCGACGACGTCGGCGTCGGAGTGCCCGGCCAGTCCCGGGCCCTCGCCCTCCCACTTCAGGCCCGCGCACCACAGCTCGCGGCCCTCCTCGAAGGCGTGGATGTCGGTGCCGATGCCGACCTGCGGAAGCAGGGGCGCGTCAGAAGCCATCGTTCAGCCTCCGCCGGGCCAGGACCGCCTCCGCGAGGACCAGGTCCAGCGGACGGGTGACCTTGAAGGCCTCCTCGTGGCCGGGCACGGCCACGACCCGCTCGCCGAGCTGCTCGACCATGCTCGCGTCGTCGGTGACGTCGTCGGTGACCGTCTCGTGGGCGCGGACCAGCGTCGCCCGGTCGAAGCCCTGCGGGGTCTGCACGGCCCGCAGCCGCGACCGGTCGGGCGTGGACACCACCGGCTCGGGCCCGCCGGGCACCGCCGCGGGCTCGACCTGCTTGACGGTGTCGGCGAGCGGCAGCGCCGGCACGACGGCGGGCGCCCCGGCCTGCACGGCCTCGATGACCGCGTCCACGGTGTCCACCGGCACCAGCGGGCGGGCCGCATCGTGCACGAGGACGATGTCGTGGCCCGGCGGCAGCGCGTCCAGGCCGAGCCTGACCGACTCCTGGCGGGTCTCGCCGCCCGGCACGACGAGGAAGTCCGTGCGCTCGGGCAGCGCGTGCGCGTCGAGAAGCGACTTGACCTCGGCGGCGCCGTCGGACGGGGCCACGACGACGACCAGGGAGACCGCCCGGGAGGCGGCCATGGCCCGCACGGCGTGGATGAGCATGGGCGTGCCGTTCAGCGCGCGCAGTGCCTTGGGGGCGCCCGGACCGAGGCGTACGCCCCGGCCGGCGGCCGGAATCACGGCGGCGACGGGAGCTCCCGGTCGGCCGCTCGTGGGTGAGGGGCGCGAATCGTCAGACATGGTTCCTGTCAGGTTTGTGTTGCGGCCCGGCGTGGGTATGGCCTGGGGGAGCGCCCCCCTGCTCGTAGAGCCCGGGGGGAATGCCGGGCATGCGGCCTCGACCGGACCCTTCCGTGACCCTGGTCGAGTCGGCTGCCCGGGCCCGGCACACAGTATCGGGGGGGCCTCCCCGGCCGTACGGCATGGAGGACACCCGCGCGGACGCGCGCGGGTACGAACATGCCGCAGCGCCCGGCGACGTGAAACGCGCCATCGGGCACCGCGGCATTTTCTGTGCTGAACTGAGGCGGGTGTGGCAGTCGCCTCGCGTCAGGACGCGAGAACCTCGTCGAGCAGGGCCTCGGCCTTGTCCTCGTTGGTGTTCTCCGCGAGGGCAAGCTCGCTCACCAGGATCTGGCGGGCCTTGGCGAGCATGCGCTTCTCACCGGCGGAGAGTCCGCGCTCGCGCTCGCGACGCCACAGGTCACGCACGACTTCCGCGACCTTGATGACATCGCCGGAGGCGAGCTTCTCCAGATTTGCCTTGTAACGACGCGACCAGTTCGTGGGCTCCTCGGCGTACGGAGCGCGCAGGACCTCGAAGACCCGGTCCAGCCCGTCCTGACCGACCACATCACGCACGCCGACGAACTCCGCATTGTCCGCTGGCACACGCACCGTCAGGTCACCCTGGGCGACCTTCAGCACCAAGTAGGTCTTGTCCACGCCTTTGATCTGGCGAGTTTCGATAGCCTCGATCAGCGCGGCCCCGTGATGGGGATAGACCACGGTGTCGCCAACCTTGAACGTCATGTGACAGGTACCCCTTCCGTGGCTATCCAGGGTAACACGGATACGGCGTCTTCTGAATGGCGTTTTCGCAGGTCAGGGCATATCTCGGGGCTTGACAACAGCGACGGGGACGTGCTTCGGAAGGGTCACGGGGGTCAAGGGGAAGCAGGTATTCGCAGGTCGGAGGGGCTCTCCACGCGGGGTGAAACGCGTACGTTACACACATCCGGCGCCCCGTCCAAACGGCTGAACATCCCGTTTTGTCTGGTTCCAAGCGCTCGACTTCCGCTACTCCGTTCGGTGCTCCGGAGCCGTCTCCAAGACGAATCCGGAATTGATCACGCCGTTCGCGCCATCCCTCGGACGGACGGCCGGTGATCAATTCCCGCCCCCGGCGCGCATTCCTTCACCGGAAATCCCCGGCAGGCCGATGACGGGCTATGAGCGGGCTATGCGGGGGTGCTTATCGGAAAGGCGGACGGCCGCCCGGCCCAATGCGCGGGCGTCTGCACGACCCCGGCCCGCACGACCGGATTCGGGGCGCCGGGACGGCCGCGCCGCGGGGGCGCGGGGTGTGGCGGAAGGCACAGGGGGCGGGTCGGGTGCGGGCCCGTGGGAACGGCTCGGTAACCTATGGCCGCTGACAGACGCTTAGGACGGCTTTATAAGGGAGCCGCCCTGTTCCGCCCACGTTCAAGGAGTTGCCGCCGCCGTGAGCAGCAGCCTTCGACGCGGCGCCCTCGCCGCCGCCGCCATCGCGTTCTCGATCGCCTCGCTCGCCGCGTGCGGCGCCGGCAACGATGCCCAGACGCTCCAGATCCGCCCCGACCACGCGGCCACAACGGTCGGCACGATCAAGGTCCAGAACGCGGTGGTCGTCACCCAGCCCGGCGTCCAGACCAAGGGCCCGGCCGTGATCATCGCGACGCTCTTCAACAACGGCACGACCGACCAGACGCTGGACGGGATCCGCGTCGACGGCGACGGCTCCGCCCAGATCACCCCGGCACAGGGCGGCGGCAAGCTGACCATCCCCGCGCACGGCTCCGTGATCCTCGGCGGCAAGGGCAACGCCTCCGCCGCGCTGACCAACCCCGGCCCGGTGCTCAAGGACGGCAACGCGCAGAAGATCACCTTCACCTTCAGCAAGACCGGTGACGTGAGCCTGCGCGCCTTCGTGGTCCCGGCCCAGGGCTACTTCGACAAGTGGGGCCCGAGCAACATCCCGGCGGCACCGGGCGAGCCGGCCGCGTCCCACTCCGCCGCGGGCGAGCAGTCGAAGTCGCCGGCGGCCCAGCGGTCCGGGTCGGCCTCCGCGTCGGGCGGCGACGCCGCCGCCCCCAGCGACTCGGCCTCGCAGTCGACGGCCGGCAACTGAGACCCGGTCCGCGACAAGCACGGCAAGCACGCCGAGGGCGGCACCCTCTTCAGGAGGGTGCCGCCCTCGGCGTGCAGGGGACGGACGGTGCGCGCTGCGCGGCCCGCACCGGTCTACGGCTCGAACTTGTAACCGAGCCCCCGGACCGTCACCAGATAGCGCGGGGCGCCCGGATCCGGCTCGATCTTCGCGCGCAGACGCTTGACGTGGACGTCCAGCGTCTTGGTGTCGCCGACGTAGTCGGCACCCCAGACGCGGTCGATGAGCTGCATCCGGGTCAGGACCCGGCCGGCGTTGCGCAGCAGCATCTCCAGCAGGTCGAACTCCTTGAGGGGGAGGTCGACCTTGGAGCCGGAGACCGTGACCACGTGCCGGTCGACGTCCATACGGACCGGCCCGGCCTCCAGGGCCGCCGGAGTGACCTCCTCCGGCTCACCGCGCCGGCGCAGCACCGCGCGGATACGGGCGACCAGCTCGCGGGAGGAGAACGGCTTGGTGACGTAGTCGTCCGCGCCTATTTCCAGGCCGACGACCTTGTCGATCTCGCTGTCCTTGGCGGTCACCATGATCACGGGAACGTTGGAGCGGCCGCGCAGCTGGCGGCACACCTCCGTGCCGGGCAGCCCCGGCAGCATCAGGTCGAGGAGGACGAGATCGGCGCCGTTGCGCTCGAACTCGTCGAGTCCGTCGGGCCCCGTGGCCGCGACGGCGACCTCGAAGCCTTCCTTGCGGAGCATGTACGACAGGGCGTCGGAGAAGGACTCCTCGTCCTCGACGACGAGCACTCGGGTCACGGAAGGACCTCCGGGGCGGGAAGCGGTTCGTAAGGGGCTGGTTGGGTGAGTGGCTGCCCGGCCTCCTCGTCGAGGGCGGGGTGCTGCTGCGCGCGGTCGCGGGCCTCTCGGGCCGCGGCCGCCTCCGGCAGCCGCAAGGTGAAGGTGGAGCCCTGTCCCTCGGCGCTCCACAGGGTGATCTCCCCGCCGTGCGAGGCGACCACGTGCTTCACGATCGCCAGACCCAGGCCGGTGCCCCCCGTGGCACGCGACCGGGCCGGGTCGACGCGGTAGAAGCGCTCGAAGATGCGCTCCTTGTCCTTGTCCGAGATGCCGATGCCCTGATCGGTGACGGCGATCTCGATGAGGTCCCCGCCGGGGACGTTGACCCTGCGGGCGGCGATGCCGACGCGGGTGCGGGACGGGGAGTAGTTGACGGCGTTCTCCACGAGGTTGCCGAGGGCGGCGGCGAGCTGGCCGCGGTTGCCCCACACACGCAGGTCGGCGGTGCCGCCGGCGGCCATCGTGATCTGCTTGGTTCCCGCCTGGTGGCGGCAGCGGTCGATGGCCTCGGCCACCAGCTCGTCCACGCGGACGGGCTCGGCGTCCTCCAGCGGGTCGTCGTTCTGCACCCGGGACAGGTCGATGAGCTCCTGCACCAGGTTGGTGAGCCGGGTCGCCTCGATCTGCATGCGCCCGGCGAAGCGCTCCACGGCCTCCGGGTCGTCGGAGGCGTCCATGACGGCCTCGGACAGCAGGGAGAGCGCGCCGACGGGCGTCTTCAGCTCGTGGCTCACATTGGCAACGAAGTCGCGTCGTACGGCCTCGATGCGGCGGGCCTCGGTCAGGTCCTCGACCAGGAGCAGGACCAGCCGGGAGCCCAGCGGCGCGACACGCGCGGAGACCGCGAGAGCCTCGCCGCGTCCGGTGCCGCGTCGCGGCAGGTCCAGCTCGACCTGCCGTATCTCTCCGTCCCGCCTGGTGTCCCGGGCCATCTGGAGCATCGGCTCCACGGCCAGCTTGCCGCCGCGCACCAGCCCGAGGGCGTACGCTGCGGAGCTGGCCTTGACCACGGCGTCGGCCTCGTCGAGGACGACCGCGGAGGAGCGCAGCACGGAGAGGACGGTGTCCACACCCGGCGGCAGGACCGGGTCGATGTGCAGGGAAGTACGGGTCGGGCGCCTCTGCTCGCGCTCGCTCCAGCGGAACGCCAGCATGGCGATGACGCCGGTGAGCACTCCGGCGATCGCTGCCGCTGCGGCGACCGCCGCGTTCACGTCCATGCGTCCAGGTTAGGCACGGGACAGGACCCGTCCACAGCCGTCGAGGTGCGACCTCGGACACTCGTCGCCCAGAGTTCACCTTGGAGCCAGTAATGGTTCATTTGGGGTGACGGAAACGGACGCGTACGCCCCGGACCGTGGGAGCGTGGGGTTCGTACCCCAGGCTCCGCCGTGGCCTCCGGCCCCGGAAACCCCTACCGAACCCCCGAACGACGACGCACGAGAGGGAACCCTGATGCGGGACGCGTACCACGAGGAACTTGACTCGATCGGCGACGGTCTGGTGGAGATGGCCCGGCTGGTCGGGTCGGCGATCGGGCGCGCCACGACCGCCATCCTGGACGCCGACCTGAAGCTGGCCGAGAGCGTGATCGAGGCCGACCAGAGGGTCGACGAGCTCCAGCACGACCTGGAGGCCCGGGCGATAGCCCTGCTGGCCAGGCAGCAACCGGTGGCGACGGACCTCAGGATCGTCGTCACGTCCCTGCGGATGTCCGCCGACCTGGAGCGTTCGGGCGACCTGGCCCAGCACGTGGCCAAGCTCGCCCGGCTGCGCTTCCCGCAGCGCGCGGTCCCGCAGGACCTGCACGCCACCATCCTGGAGATGGGGCAGCTGGCCCAGCGCCTGATGGCGAAGGCGGCCGAGGTGATCGTGACCAAGGACGTCGACCTGGCCCTCCAGCTGGAGCAGGACGACGACGAGATGGACCTGCTGCACCGCACCCTGTTCCAGCACCTGATCGACGACCGCTGGAAGCACGGCATCGAGACGGCCGTGGACGTCACCCTGCTCGGCCGCTACTACGAGCGGTACGCCGACCACGCGGTGGCGGTCGCCAAGCGGGTGGTGTACCTGGTGACCGGTGAGCACGCGGACGACCTCCAGCAGGACATCCAGCCGGTGACGGGGGTGGAGGGCGCCTGACGGCCGGGGGCCGGCCGGGGACCGGCGCGAAGCGGGGACGCCGAGGTGTGCTCGAGCCACCGTGCGCCGTTGATGCGCCCAGTGCGGCGGGCATGAAATGGGCAAAGGCACCAGCCTCGAGGAGGGACCCATGGCCGAATCCCCCAGCACCACACCCGACCCCACGCAGGAACGCGAGACCGAGCAGCCCGCCGAGATCAGGAGCCTCCCGCTCTTCGGCGCCTGCGGCTGCGGCTCGGGCTGCGGCTGCGGCTGCCAGTCGGGCGGCCCCTGCCAGTGCGGCTGACGGGCCGCCGACGCCCACCACGTCCACCTGTCTCGGTTCACCTACATCCGCACCGCTGCACGTCGCCGCGGTGGTCGCAGGGCCCCGGTGCTCCACCGGGGCCCTGCGCCGTATGCGCCGGCACCCGCACCGGCTGTTACCCACGGAGGAGTGACGGCCGTGCCGCGTCCGGGGTGGCGCGCCATGGCGAGCGCGCGCTGCGGCTCAGTGCCCGCAAGGGCCTTCCCGCCGACGGCCCGTCAACTGTCCGTGTTCGGTGAGTGAATGATCCCTACAGGCAACCGTCACAGAAATATGGGCACTCTGTAACACCAGTCGGGAATTACCGTCATGTCCGGGAATCGGCGGACAAGGTGTGAGGGAGCGGCCGGCCGGCCGCCACCGCACAGCGCACACCCTCCCGCGCGGCTCGTCCCCGCAGGCGGAGTGTGCTCGCACCAAGCAGGGAGAGCCTGTGTCCGTTTCCGTTTCTGTGACCGCTCGTCGTCTGGCCGCCACCGTTGCCGCCGCCGGAGCACTGGTCGGTACGGTCGCGCTGCCGGCGTCCGCGGCCGACCACGCCCGGCGCTCGCACCGCGAGAACGTGGTGATCAGCAACGTGCACCTCGGCACCGAGGGCCGTGACTACCGCTCCAACCGCGCCCTGAACCAGGAGTGGGTGGCGATCACGAACAACAGCCGCCAGCACGTCAACCTGAGCGGCTGGACGCTGTCCGACAAGCACGGACACACCTACACCTTCCGCCACTTCCGCCTCAGCGGCCACGACACGGTCCGGGTCCACACCGGCGTGGGCCGCGACACACGAAACGACTTGTTCCAGGACCGCCGCAACCAGGTCTGGGACCGCCGCGACACCGCCACCCTGCGCAACGAGCGCGGCCGCGTGGTGGACACCGCCGCCTGGAACAACGACCGCCACGACCCCCGTGACACCCGCGGCTCGCACAACGACCGCGACGACGCGCGTGACACCCGCGGCTCGCACAACGACCGCGACCACCACGGCGGCCGTCGCTGACCCCTGGCACCCTTTGCTGACGGCCCGGGCAGGCCCCGACCACTGAAAGGCCCCCGGCCGGCGGAGATTCCGCCGGCCGGGGGCTCCTTCGTGCGGGCCTTGCATCCGCGCCTACGGCCTTCTCTCCATGCCGCGGGACGCCGGCGCACCCACGAGCGAGCGACCGTCAGTACGGATGGTGGTTCGGCTTGTCCTGCCACGCCTGGTAGGCCTGGGCGCCCAGCTCGGGGTACATCTGCTTGATGCTGATGCTCCGCTGGTCCGGAGGCCGCTGGAAGTCCTCGTACTGGAAGTCGTCGCTGAACCCGATCTCCTCGGTGGCCTTCCAGTCACAGCTGTAGTAGACGGCGCCGATTCGCGCCCAGTAGATGGCGCTCATGCACATGGGGCAGGGCGCGCCGCTGGTGTAGATCGAGCACCCCTGGAGCATGCGGGCACGCTCCGGCAAGATGTCCGGGGACCCCTCGGGACGGGGCACCAACTCCAGTGTGTACTCGTTCTGGTGGTCTTCCGAGACAGTGGGAGCATCCGGGTTGAGGTACTGGATGGCCTTGCGTATGGCCTCCACCTCGCCATGCGCGGTGGGATCCGCCGTGAGCAGCACGCGGTTCTGGCCTCGAGCGATCACCTCGCCATCATGGGTGATCACCGCACCGAAGGGGCCTCCCCAGCCGTTCTCGACGGATTCGGTGGCCAACCGCGCCGCTTCGGCCAGGTGCTCCCTGTGTCCCATCTCGGCGCCTCCGGTCCCACGTTACTTTTGCGGCATATGGGGCTTTTATCTACTCTAGGAGGCGTGAGTCCTCGTGCAACTCCTGGCTCCCACGGCGACAGTGCGACCGTCGTGATCTCACAGAAGGTCCGTCCGGGATGTGAAGACGACTACCTGCGCTGGCAGGATCGAACCAACGAGGTCGTAGGCGAATTCGACGGGTTCGAGGGAACGGAGCAGTACCCTCCGCCCTCCGCCGAGGGAAACGAGTGGGTCGTCGTCTTCCGCTTCTCCCATCTGGATCAGCTGACCGCGTGGATGAGCTCCGATACGCGCCGCGAACTCCTCGAACAGGGACGCGAACTGTTCGAGGAGGCCCCCACGCAGGAAGTTCTCGCGGGTGGCACGCCGGTCCATGACGCCGTCACCGCGGTGATCTCGCACGACGTGCGACCTGACCAGGAACGGGCGTTTGTGAGCTGGCAGGAGAAGATCCTGTCGGCTCAACGAAGGTTCCCGGGCTTCATGGGCTCGGAGTTGTTCCGGCCCGTGAAGGGGATCCAGGACAAGTGGGTCACCGCCTTCCGCTTCGACACCCGTCAACACCTGGACAGGTGGCTCGAATCCACCACTCGTCGAAAGCTCCTCGACGAAGGGCGCGGCACCTTCGTTTCCTACGACGTACGCAAGGTCGGATCCGCGTTCGGCAGTTGGTTCCGCTTCGAGCAGGGTGCGGAAGAGGGTGGCCCGCCGAACTGGAAGCAGGCCATGTCCGTGGTGCTGGCCCTCTATCCCACCGTCGAGATCCTCAACCTTGTGGTGGGCCCCCGACTTGCCGCTCTCGGCCTGCCCGGATATCTCGCCTTGTTCGTCTCGAACGTGTTGAGCGTGTCCATCCTGACATGGCTGCTGATGCCGTTGGTGAACAGAGCCCTCGCCTTCTGGTTGATGCCCAGTCAGGCGCGATCCCTCCGCATCGACGTGGCAGGTGCCGCGGTGGTGGCGATCTGCTGGCTGGCGTTCATCGTGATCTTCGGCCTGACCACCGGCTGACAGCCGGCTCCGGGAGATGCTCACGACGAGGAGGCCGTCATGAGCGAACAGAACCGGCGTTCACGGATCGAGGGCGCGCTCCTCCGCAGGGGCGACGCGGACTACGAGACCGCCCGTGCCCGTTCTCTGTGGAACGAACTCAAGCCGGACCGGTACCCCGATCTGATCGTCCGAGCCGCCAGCGAGCGGGACGTTCAGGAAGTCCTGAAGCTGGCCGTCTCCAGCGGACTGCGACTCGCCGTACGCGCGGGCGGGCACAGTTGGTGCGGTTCACCACTGCGGGACGGAGGCATACTCCTCGACCTCTCGGGGCTCGATCAGTGGAAGATCGATGCCGACTCGGCGACGGCGACCGTGCAGCCAGGTGTCATCGGCAACAGATTCGCGAGGGAGCTCGCCCGGCGCGATCTCGCCTTCCCTGCAGGGCACTGCCCCTCCGTCGCTCTGGGCGGCTACCTCCTCAGCGGCGGCCTCGGCTGGAACTCCGGTCTGTGGGGGGTGGCTTGCGCGAGCGTACTGGAGATCACCGCTGTGACAGCCGGCGGTGAAGTACTCAGGTGCACCGAAGAAGAGCATCCCGGCCTGTTCTGGGCAGCACGGGGGACCGGGCCCGGCTTCTTCGCCGTCGTCACCAGCTTCCGTCTCCGTCTGCGGCCGCGCCCGACCGCACTCGCCACGACCTCCTATGTCTTTCCCCTCACGACAGTCGGCCCCGTAGCCGACTGGGCCACCGAGACGGCGCGCGAACTGCCCGCGAACGTGGAACTGTCCTTCCTGCTGGCCGCCGAGGATGCGCCAGGCGTGCCGGATGGGCCGTGGCCCGAGGTGGTCGTCGTCACCGCCACCGCGTTCGCGGACTCGCACACCGAAGCCGTCGGCGCCCTGCGTCCGCTGCGGAGCTGCCCTCTCTCCGAACGACCGCTGCGCCGGCGACTCGATGAGCCGACGTCTCTCGCCGCTCTCTATGACGGCTCCATGGGCCTGTGGCCCGAAAAGCACCGCTACGCGGCCGACACGCTGTGGTCGCACGAGGACTACGCATCGCTCCTGGCGAAGCTGGGCGACCCGGTCGCCAAAGCCCCTTCCAGGAAGTCCTTCGTGCTGGCGCCCGTCTCACCGGTCTCGCGGGAGGACGAGTCGCTGCGGAACATGGCGTTCTCCGTGCTCGGAGAGAGCTACGTCGTGCCCTACGCCGTCTGGACCGATCCCGCGCATGACGACGTCAACGTGCACTGGCTGCGCGACGCCATGCGCGCGGTGGAACCGTTCGGAACCGGTCACTACATCGCCGAAGCGGACCTGACCGCCGACCCGTCCCGGGCCCGGCGATCGTTCACGACTGCCGATTGGCAGCGCCTGCGATCCTTGCGGGCGGAGTACGACCCGCAGGGTCTCTTCTTCTCCTACCTGTCCGCCTGAGGCGGTCCGGCGCCCAGAGCAGGCGGCGACGGCCGCCCCGTGACGACGGTGTCCGAGCCCTCAGCCGGCGAAGCGAGGGCGCTTGTGCGCCGACACGGCTATTGACCTGCGTAGATCCACTGTGCTTCCCTCCCCGTGGGGGCTTGGGGGACCGCTGTTGACTGTGGCTGTCCGCTCTGAAGGGCACACCAAGGGCACGGGTGGCGTGCAGGGGCGGACCAAGGGGGTATGAGGTGTCTCGGGGCTTTGGGAGACGCATCGGGATCGCGGACGAAGTGACCACTCCGCCCATGCGCATACCGCGACCGGACCTGCCCCGACGACGGGAGAGACTCTGGGCCGTGGCGGGTGTCGCGGCCCTCGGATTCCTCATCGTGCTGGAGTTCGCCGCGCGTCGCTACGGCCTACCAGGGCCGATCACCACCCAGGTGCGAGAGGTGGTGGCCGCCCCCAAGTCGGGCGGTCTGCTGTACGCCGCCATGGCGTTGATGATGGTGGTCCTCACCTGGCGACAACGGTTCATCGCGGCGGGTGCGGCGATCGGTATCGACATCGCCTTCGCGCTGGTCCGGTGGGCGGTGGACGCCAAGGTGACCAGCGGCCACCCCTTCGGCAACGGTGCGTTGTGGGTGATTCTGGGCTACGGGGTCATCGCTGCCACTCGCCGCGCCGGCTCGGAACGTGTCCTGCTGCTGAAGGGCGTCGGGCTGGGCCTGCTGCTGGTGGCCGGCCGCAAGACCGGCGACACATGGCTGCTCATCACCTCGAAGACCCGCCCCGCGGTGCTCGACCAGTACGTGGCGACAGCCGATCACGCGCTGGGCAGTCCGTCGTGGCTGGTAGGCCGGGTCGTCGCGGCCACCGGCCCCATCGGCTTCAATTTCCTCGACATCGTCTACGGTCAGCTCGCGGTGGCCGCAGTCGTCGTCGCGCTGTATCAACTGCGCGGCGTGGCGGTCGAGCGCCGCTTCCCGGGCCATCACCTGGTGCGCACCTTTCTGGTGATCGGCCTTCTCGGGCCGGCGTTCTACATGATCTTCCCGGTGGTCGGACCGATCTTCGCCTACGGCACCGGCACCGAGTACTGGGCGACGGTCAGCCTGTGGTCGCCGGACATTCCGTCCAGCGGGCACTGGGCGGTGGCCGACCTGTGGCCGCAAACGCTGCCGCCGATCGATACCCCGCTCTCCATGCCGTTCGACGAGATCACCCCGCGGAACTGCATGCCCAGCCTGCACACGGCGTGGGCCACCGCGATCTTCATCCATACCCGGAAGGGCCCACGCGTTCTGCGGTACGCGGGCACGTTCTGGCTGGTTGCCACGCTCGCCGCAACGCTGGGATTCGGCTACCACTACGGCGTGGATCTCCTTGCCGGCGTGGTGTTCGTGCTCACCATCGAGGCAGCTCTGCGGTCGCTCGACCGCGGCTGGGATCGATCGGGGATCCGGCTGGCCGCTTACGGGGCAACGGTCTTCACCGCGCTGCTGGTGGCTTACCGCTTCCTGCCGTTGACGATGGCCGAGCATCCGTGGGTGTCCGGCCCCCTGCTCGTGCTGGCGATGACCTCCGTGATCTACGGCTATGTACGGACCACCGCGGCGTGGGAACCGAAGGCCACACCAGCGCGACAACCGGTGCCGCAACCAGAACCGATCTGAATCGTGTTGCACCGGGTTGTCGGCTGCGCGCCGAGTGATCGGTCCGTTCAGCTGAAGGGAACGGCGTCCGCCGGGGCGGTGTGCCAGTTGGTGACGATCGGGTCTTCGACAGTGATGGTGCCGACCGGCAGGGAAACCGGGTTGGGGTCGTCGTCACCGACGCCGACGATGATGAAGTCCAGTTCCTTGCCACCGTTTCCCTTGGTGGTCTTCGGGTTCACCCCGGCGTAGGCGGTGGTGCTCCCGCTCAGCTTGATCTGCTTGCCGGCGGTCTGCTCCGCGGGACCCGCCTGGGTGCCGTCGGATCCGAACGCCACGGTCGGAAGCGCGGCGGGCAGGTAGCAGGTGATCCCCGGCTTCGCCTTGGCGATGATCAGGATGTATCCGCCGGCCTGGGTCTCGGACCTGGTGTTCCAGGAGATGTCGTTGGCGCCGCAGCTCTGCCCGACCGGCTCCCGCTTGCCGTTGCCGGTGTCGGCGCCGGAGCCGGCCGCGTCCTCGGTTCCCTCGCCCGTCGCGTTGGAGCTCTTGTCGGTGCTCGCGGCCGACGAGCCGGCCGGGGTGGCCGCATCGCCGACGGGGGTGGCGGACGAACCCTGTGCGGCGCCGGTGTCCGTGGCCGCGTCCCCGTTCTGGCATGCGGTCATCAACATGGCGCCGCCCACGATGGCTGCGGAGACGAGGAAGGCCTTGCGACGGTTGCCGGACATGAAATCCCCTTTGGTGATCAGTGGTTGAGGCCGAAGCCGTTTCGGCTCTCGGTGGTCGCTTGATCACTATGAGGGGGCTGCGCGCCGAACGGATCCCGGCGCCTTCGTTCCAGGACAACGCTGTCACAGACCAGTGACATGATCACGAAGAGGTGGGGGAGCCCATGCCGGTTCGACGACGGTGAACGGGGCTGACCGAGACGGGAACTGAAACGGCCGCGCTCCTCACCGCAGCACCGGAGACGGCCCGCGGCCGTCTGCCGAAGCCACCGCACTCGTGGGAGCTAAGCCGCCTTGGTTCGCGCGGCACGCATGCCCCGGGCGGGCTCCTGTACATCCTCGAGCACGAAGGTCTCGTCTTCCCCGAAGTCCGGGGCCTGGAAGGGGTTTGTCGTCGGAGGCGGCAATGCTCCGGCGGCGCGGCGGGGTTGCCCTTCCAGGGCGGAGAACAGCGACGTCGGATCGATGAGAGGTCTCCCTTCCGTTACAGGTCCCTGAAGGGGCCTGGCGTGCCATGACCGGGCACAGCGGTCCTACAGCTTGGTCATCTTGGCGTACGGGCTCAAGATCCGCATTTGCGCGGAGCCGAAATCCACGAGCACCGCGATTCCATCCTCGATGCCGATCACCCGGCCGAGGCCGTACATGTCGTGTGTGACCTGGTCGCCCACAGCGAAGTGCTTGGGAGCAGGCGTGACCGGGGCCTTGAAGGGGCTGGTAGGCAAATGACGCTTCGGTGCAGCAGGCTTTGTCATTGCCTCCAGTATGCGCCTACGGACCGCGCTGGTGGCTACCTCGCTGATCGTTGGACTCCACTCCGGCGAGAGCTGAGCCCGCCGACCGGCCGGCAGACGAGCGAGGTCGGGCGGTTCGTCCTCCCTGGAGGCCGAACCGCCCGTACCCTTCGTAGTGACTACGGCGTCACATAGCGGGCGCCAAACACTGGAGGCAATACCCCGTGCTGATTGCTCAGCGTCCATCACTGACCGAAGAGGTCGTCGACGAGTTCCGTTCCCGGTTCGTGATCGAGCCGTTGGAGCCGGGCTTCGGCTACACCCTCGGCAACTCGCTCCGCCGCACCCTCCTGTCGTCGATCCCCGGTGCTGCTGTCACCAGCATCCGCATCGAC